>JAZRMJ010000288.1:0-5065 GCA_045647445.1 Acutalibacteraceae bacterium
TACAAACGAGATACCTGCAACGGTCATAGCGTAGGGCATCTGCGTTGAAACGTGATTTAGGTGGTTACACTGACCGCCTGCTGATGACATAATTGTCGTATCAGAGATGGGTGAGCAGTGGTCACCGCAAACTGAACCTGCAAGGCATGCGGACATGCCGATTATCATAAGCTCACTGCCTGCAGGGAATATACCCAGCACGATGGGAATGAGTATACCGAAGGTGCCCCAAGAGGTACCGGTTGAGAAGGATATAGCGCATGCAACGAGGAATATGATTGCAGGCAAGAAGTTGTGAAGAGCGCCTGCACCTGCAAGAGCAGATTTAACAAAGCCGTCGCTGTTGAGCAGACCGGTCATGTTCTTAAGGCTGGTAGCCATGGTAAGAATCAAAATAGCTGGCACCATTGCCACAAAGCCCTTGGGAATGCAAGCCATAGCTTCTTTAAAGGAGATAACACGGCGGCAAATAAGATATATGATGGTCAGCACAAGCACAACGATGCCACCAAGAGGCAGACCAACGGTTGCATCGGTGTCACCGAAAGCACCGATAAAGTCGCCCTTGTTGTCGCCGCCAAAGAAACCACCAACATAAATAAGCGCAAAAACAGCAACGATTATAAGCACTGCGATGGGCAGAATAAGGTCGATAACCTTGCCCTTGGGGTTGGCCTCGACCTCGCTCTCGTCAGACTCAACATTAGAGCCGAAAGTAAAGAGGTCACCGTTAGCAGCGTTGATTTCGTGGGTTTTCATCGGGCCGTAATCAAGCTTCATAAGAGCGATGGCAACAACAAAAACGAGGGTCAGCAGTGAATAGAAGTTGTAGGGGATAGCCTGACAGAAAAGAGCAAGGCTTGAAACCTCTTCACCTGCTGCGTTGGTAACACCGGCAGTGTAGTCAGAAACGGCAGCAGCCCAAGATGAGATGGGAGCTATCATGCATATAGGTGCTGCAGTAGCATCTATAATATAAGCGAGCTTAGCACGGCTCATCTTGTTAGCGTCGGTCACGGGGCGCATAACGCTACCAACTGTGAGGCAGTTAAAGTAGTCGTCAATAAAAATAAGCACACCCAGCAGGAAGGTGCAAATGGTGGCACCGATTTTGCTTTTAATGTTTTTCTGAGCCCAACGGCCAAAAGCAGCAGAGCCGCCTGATTTGTTAACAAGAGCGACCAAAACACCGAGCAGCACGAGAAATACGAAAATACCTGCAGTGCCCGAGGTGGCAGCAATCAAGCCCTTCTGAGTGAGAGTGTCAACGGTGCCAACAAGGTCAAACTTGCTATAAAGCAGAGCACCGGATATGATACCTACAAAGAGTGAGCTATAAACCTCTTTGGTCATCAGCGCAAGCATAATAGCAACCATCGGCGGGAAGAGGGACCACAGAGTGCCCTCAGCCTTGGTTATAGGGCCTGACCAAAAGCATAAGCAGGTGAAGACGACGATGCAAATGAGCATTATTATCTTCGGGATAATTTGTTTTGCTTTCATTTTTTACCTCCTAAAAAATAACCTGTGAACCGGGGCAACGGTCACAGGCATAATTTAATACCTATGATAGCGCTCCACAATTAATTGTGACAGTGGGCGACATATTCTGTCGCACACCAACCGATTTAAGACGGAAATCTACCATCGGTTTCGGCAAACCCTCCTTTTGTGTGCGACCTTTCCGAGTCATAATGCACACTACTAATAGGTTTTGCACCTCTATCAATATTCAGCTTATAGTCATTATATAGTACTAAAAATCCATTGTCAACAAAATGTTAACAAACGTTAAACAAAAGCGCGAAATTTGTGTTAAAATGCAACAAAAGAGGGAGCGATTTGTAATATACGGCACTCCCTTAGACAAATTTTACAAAATTGTGGAAATAATCAAAGCAATGTAGTATAATAAATTAAATTTCAAAACTAAAATCTTTAAAAGAGGTTTTTTATAATGAGAATTATTGTTGTAGGCTGTGGCAAGATAGGCGTTACCATAGTGTCAAACCTTGCTGGTGAGGGAAATGATGTTGTAGCTATCGATACCTCGCCACAGGTAATAAGCGAGGTCACCAACCTATACGATGTTATGGGTGTTTGCGGCAATGGAGCCGATTCAGATATACTAAACGAAGCAGGCATCGAAAAGGCAGAGCTTTTTGTTGCCGTTACCGACTCCGACGAGCTCAATATGCTTAGCTGCTTTATTGCTCGTGGCATGGGCGCAAAAAACACCATCGCCCGTATTCGAAACCCCGAATATAACGATAACAGCCTTGTCTTTTTAAAAGAACAGCTCGGTTTGTCGCGCGCAGTTAACCCCGAGCTTATAACTGCTCGAGAGATATATAATATCATCCGATTCCCCAGCGCAGTCAATGTCGAAACCTTCTCAGGCAAGCATATTGAAATGGTCGAGCTTCGTCTGCGTGAAAACTCTATACTAAACGGCATAAAGCTTGTTGATATGCGCAAATATTTCGACTCTAAGGTGCTTATTTGTGCCGTTCAAAGGGATGAGGATATCTTTATTCCCGACGGTAATTTTGAGCTCAAAAGCGGCGACAAGATAGGTATCACTGCAGCACCCAATGAATTGCTGAAATTTCTGCGCGAGATGGGCACTCTGCAAAAAAGAGCCCACAGCGTTATGCTCATCGGTGCAAGTCGCATTGCCTATTATCTTGCCAAAATGCTTCTTGCCAGTGGCTACGACGTTAAGATTATCGATAGCGACCGTGAGACCTGCGAAAAGTTTAGCGACCTGCTTCCGGGTGCCGTTATGATTTGTGGTGACGGAGCCTCGCAAGACGTTTTGCTCGAAGAGGGGATTGCCTCTACAGATGCCTTTGTTGCTCTGACAGGTATGGATGAAGAGAATATACTCATATCCTTCTTTGCCTCATTCCATAAGGTGCCCAAGGTTATAGCCAAGGTCAACAGTCAAGAGCTCGCATCAATGGCAGAAAAGCTTGGTCTTGAATGCATTGTTTCACCTCAGCGATTTGTATCCGACGTTTTGTCAAGATACGCAAGAGCCCTCAAAAACTCACTCGGCAGCAACGTTGAAACCCTCTATAAAATAATGGATGGCAAGGCTGAAGCTCTCGAATTCAGCGTTCGCAATGAGTTTGAATACATCAATGTTCCGCTAAAGGATATGTCGCTTAAAAAGAATATTCTTATAGCTGGTATTATCAGAGGCCGAAAGACCATTATCCCCACAGGTAACGATGTTATTTTATCGGGTGACAGGGTAGTTGTGTTGGCAGCAGGTCATATGCTCAACGACCTTGCCGATATAGTGCGCTGACGGAGGGTGCTAAATGAATATTAAAATGGTGCTCAACACCCTCGGCCGAATGGCTTGTGTTGAATCGGTGCTGCTTTTGCTGCCTATGCTGGTTGGCATGCTTTATAACGAAAAGAGCTGGGTGGGCTTTGCTGTCACAGCGGCAATATCACTTGCTGTCGGTTTGCTTTTGACTTTATGTATTCGTTGCAAAAACAAAGCAATCTACGCCAAAGAGGGTTTTGCTATAGTTGCGCTTTCATGGCTGGGTGTGTCGGCAATAGGTGCGCTGCCCTTTACAATAAACGGCGAAATACCCTACTATATAGATGCATTGTTTGAAACGGTCAGTGGCTTCACAACCACTGGTGCATCCATACTGACAAATGTTGAAGCCATGAGCTACAGCGGGCTTTTTTGGCGAAGCTTTACCCATTGGATAGGCGGCATGGGAGTGCTTGTGTTTATCACTGCGATTTTGCCTGCATCAGACCGTTCAGCCCATATTCTCAGAGCTGAGATGCCGGGGCCCATATTCGGCAAGCTGGTTCCGAGAATGCGCGATACTGCCAAAATTCTTTATCTTATCTATATCGGTATGACTGTTTTAGAGATTGTTTTTCTCAGATGTGGCTCAATGCCCTGGTTTGACAGTGTAGTTCACACCTTCGGCACTGCGGGTACGGGCGGTTTTGGCATTAAGTCAACAAGCATTGGCGACTACAATGCCTATTGTCAATGGGTCATAGCGATATTTATGATTTTGTTCGGTGTCAACTTTAACCTTTATTATATGCTTCTTGTTCGTCGATTTAAGACCATGCTTGGCAGCGCTGAGCTTTGGTGCTACCTTGCGATTAGTTTAATATCAACTGCCTTAATAACGGCAAACGTTTTTCCCATTTATGAGAATTTGACCGAATCGGTGCGACATTCATTTTTCCAAACGGCATCTATATTAACTACAACAGGTTATTCCACCGTCGACTTTAATTTATGGCCTGATGCATCAAAAAGCATACTGCTTTTGCTTATGTTTATAGGGGGCTGTGCGGGTTCAACTGCGGGTGGCCTTAAGGTGTCACGAGTTATGATACTTTTCAAAATGATTGGCAGAGAGCTAAGGCATATGCTACGGCCACGCTCGGTTAACTCGGTAAAATTTGAGGGCAAGCGTGTTGATGGATCAACCCTTATCAACGTATCGGTCTATTTCGCAATTTATATGGTCTGTTTGCTTGTGACCTTCCTGATTATAAGCTTTGAGCCCTTCGGCTTTGAAACCAATTTTTCAGCAACCGTAGCCTGTTTTAACAACATCGGGCCGGGCTTTGATTTGGTTGGCCCTGTTGACAGTTACGCTAATTATTCGTGGCTGTCAAAGTTGGTACTATCCTTCTCAATGCTGCTGGGCAGACTTGAAATATTCCCCCTTCTTATAATTCTTTCTCCCTCAACGTGGACTAAGAGGATATGAAGCTATATACATTTTCAAACCCACCCCAAACCAACGGGGTGGGTTATTTCGTTTTTACATTCAATATTTTGAATAAAAATGCACATATAACTACACCGATTTAACGCATTAAAGGTGTAAATCGCCTATTTTAAAATAAAAAATAAAAATTGCTTTATTTTTAATGTGTTATATGATATGATAAAACCAATAATTTTTAATTTTTTATAAAGGAGAATTCATAATGTTTGATAACCTTCTTGATTCAATCGGTCTTGTTTCGCAGACCGACAAGGCAGTTGCCGATGCAATGG
>JAZRMJ010000289.1:0-1738 GCA_045647445.1 Acutalibacteraceae bacterium
GGCTCGCATAAGGTCACTCATAAACACGACTGAGCCCTTAAGGATACTGACCATAAGCAAATTTTTGTCTTTGTAGTCCTCAGATATCTGTTTGCCGAGTTTTTGGACGATGCCTTTAATATCATCCTCGGTCAACAAAACCTTTTTTATGTCGTCCTTAATCATTATTGTCCCCCTATTATTGAAATAATAATCATGTTTTTTGTTTTGTCATCGGCTTTGACTCTCGAGGCTACTCCACCACCCGGAACGAAAATTACGCCCTCATCATCGGCTACAACGGGATATGCATCTCTCTCTCCTGACGGAATGTTGAGCTCGTTCATTAGTCGACGAAGCTGCTTTTGAGGTCTATTGTGAAGTTTAATCATATCACCACTAAGACGGCTTCTGACAACTGCCTTGCCGATAATTTTATCACAGTCGATTGCATTTGTAATCAACTGATTATTAACTTTTTCAATTTTTAGGCTCTTTTCGCCAAATTTAATCTCGCCAATTTTTAGCTCGATAACCTCACTGACAGCCGATTGCTCTTTATAAAATCGTAGCAATCTGCCACCTGAAGCGTACCAGCCGTCATAAAGTTGAATTCTGCCACCATTTAGCACGAGAGAGCAAATCCCTTCGGTTTTATTGCTGTCGGGGGCTCTGCCTGTAGCCTTTGCAGTCGCCATACGCACTGCACAGGATAGCACGGCAGGATCAAGCTCTTTAAGTTGTTTGCAATCGTATCCACCATTGGCAGCGCTTTGCTCCAGCGCAGAAGACGCCAAATCGCTGAGCATTTTATCTATTTTGCAAAGTCGGTCGCTTGTTGAAGAAATCGACCTTTCGGCTGACTGATTGATGCTTTTTACAAGTGGCATAATATTGTGGCGAATAAAATTGCGAGTATAGTCATCTGTGAGGTTGCTGCTGTCGGTGACAAAAGCAATGTTATTGGCTTTGCAATAGCCTTCGGTCTCATCTCGGGTGCAATCGAGGATGGGGCGGATGTAGCCTCCCCTTCTGCGAGGGATACCACAAATGCCTGTGATTCCACTGCCACGGATGAGATTAAAAAGCACCGTCTCTGCATTATCAGATGCAGTATGAGCAGTAGCTACAAGCCACCCTACTTCTATGAATCGGTCAAAGACCTCATAGCGCAATCGTCTTGCACAAAGCTCGGTGCTGTCACCACTTTTCTCACGCTCACCCTTAACATCTACCTTTTCGGTATAAAGAGGGATATTATATTGTTTGCAGGTATCTGACGCAAAGGCTGCATCACGGTCGGATTCTGCTCCACGCAGACTGTGGTCGATGTGAATGGCGCACAGCTCAAAGCCTTTAGCTTTGCTAAGCTTTACAAAACAATCGAGCATAGCAGACGAATCACAACCCCCTGAAAAGGCAACAGCTATTTTTGATTCGGGCTTTATGCCGAGATTTTTTAATGCTCCTTCGACTTTGGATATCATCCGATATCATCCTTTTGAACCGATGTAAATCGGGTAAACTGACCATCCCAGTAAAGGTCGATGTCGCCAACCTCACCGTGACGGTTTTTTGCAACAATGCAGGTTGCTTTATGCTCATCATTTGGTTGCTCGGGGTTAGCGCTGCGATAATAAGCTTCACGGTGCAAGAAGAGAACAATATCGGCATCCTGCTCGATTGAACCCGAATCACGCAGGCTTGTAAGAGAGGGCTTATTAGACTCCTTCTCTGCGGCGTTGGGTCGGCGTAGCTG
>JAZRMJ010000290.1:0-1601 GCA_045647445.1 Acutalibacteraceae bacterium
CATGGCTACGACCCGATTTTTTTTTATCGCGCAGAAGATGATACTCCTTTTTCATTCGGTGAATTCTGAATTCATGCGAACAAATGGCCTCGTCGATTGCGCTCTTATATTTTGACTCGGTGTATTGGTCAAGCAAAATAAGGGAGTTATTCATTCTGTTAAGATTGTCGCACATACGGTCGGTATCCTTCTTCATCTTGACCGACCATGAGCCTTCTGAAAGCTGCCTATAAGCTGACATGGTATCGGCAAGATAGAGCATCCCACCTCTGAGTGACCCGTGAATCTGCAAAAAATAATCGAGCATAAATATTCTTCTGAATTCGGGTATGGCCTGCTCGATTGATGCTCTGTAAAGGAGCGAATTGGTGCCAACAAAGCCACCGTTGCCTAAAATAATCTCTTCGACTGAGAGGATGCGAGTCGTGTCTGACGGGGCTTTTTTATCGATAACCTCACCCGTTTTAGAGTCGACCATGTTGACAGCATGGGCGCAGATATCGATATCGGGGTGTGACTCTAGAGCGTCAACCTGCTTTTGAAGCTTTTGAGAGTCAGTCCAATAATCGTCGCCCTCGCAAAAGGCTATGTATTTGCCCCTGACTCGGGGTAGCTGATGATTGAGGGTGACCGATATTCTTTGAGAATACTGGTTAACCGTCTGATAAATAGGCTTAATAATATCGGGGTATTTAGCCTCATACTGCCTGATTATATCGGGGGTTTTGTCGGATGAAGCATCGTCGTGAACGAGTATTTCAAATTCAAAATCGGTCTGTTGCATCAAAAAGCTATCAAGCGCCTGACCGATATAGTCAGCCTGATTAAAGGTGTTGCATATTATGCTGACCATTATTTCGCTTTGCACCAAAATCACTCCGTTAAATTAAGTAAGCATTCTATATTATTATAAACCATTGCGACATATTTGTCAAAAAAAATATAACACGCAAAAAATGCCGCTTAACCCGACTGACAGGTAAGCGGCATTTTGGATTTATTTAAATTACATTTTTCTGATTATTTTTATTAGTCTTGAGGATACAGGAGCCAAAACCACATTAATTGCAAGCTCAAAAAGAATATTGAAGCCTACAAATGCAACAATAAGGTATAAAAACAAGTTTTGACTACCTGCTTGTGTTGCCAAAAAGTCTTTGAAGAATACAAAGCAGCCTATCAGGAATATACCTGTGTTAACCAACGGGCAGACCAATGCTGCTACAAAGGTGGCAACAAGATCGTTCTTTTTAGCTAAAAGCTCATAAACAAGACCTGCAAAAAAGCCACAACCGATTCCCTTTGCAAGAACGGTTATAATGGTACCGTGCATGCTTATACCCATAAAGCCCGCCGCATCGCCACTTACGAGCACAGTAACTCCGAAAACAAGACCTAACCATGCGCCCATATATTTGCCGCAGGTTGCCGCACCGATAACGATGGGGATAAGTGACAACGCAACCGAGAAGGCTGGGCCTCTGATAGCCATGCTGACAAATTGCAGCACAACAACAAGTGCAGTTAATGCGGCACCCAGGGTGACGGTTTCGACCATTTTTCGTTTTGAAATATTCATATTTTTACCTCCGATACTGCCC
>JAZRMJ010000291.1:0-10475 GCA_045647445.1 Acutalibacteraceae bacterium
TCTCAATTTCTTGATAAAGCGCTTGACCGTCTTAACGACGGTGGTGTGGTATCGATAATATCCTTCCATTCGCTTGAAGATAGAATGGTCAAGCGCCGCTTTGCAGAATGGTGCAAGGGCTGTACTTGCCCACCAGATCTGCCTGTGTGCGTATGTGGCAAAAAGCCAAAGGCTAAGCTAGTTACTCGAAAGGCAATTGAGCCTACAGATAGTCAGATAGATGATAATTACCGTGTCAGAAGTGCAAAACTAAGGGCGGTAAAAAAGATATAATAAGGAGGAAACTGCTGTGAGCAGATATTACGTTGATAGCTTTGCATATGATTTTGATATGTTTATGCCCCGTGAGAAAAAACAGAATAATGTTGTAGAGCTTGATCGCAAAAAGGCTGTCTCAAAGCAGGCCTCGTCTAAGCGTAATCGCAAACACGCCTTAAACAGTGGCAGATTGTTCAGTAGTCTCTTTGTTGTGGTCATGCTTGCTCTGATTGTCGGTAATATTTATTTGCGTGTTCAGGTTACCGAGGTTACAACTCAAATTAACAGAGCTCAGATAGAGAATGATAAGCTTATAAGCGAAAAGGTCAGCCTTGAGATGAAAATCGAGAATGATATTGCTTATAACAATCTCGAGGAGTCAGCAAAAGCTCTTGGTATGCAGAAGGTTGAGCCTTATCAGATGAACTACATCTGTTCAGCAGATGACGACGTTGTTGAGGTTGATAAAGGCTCAGGGCTTAAAACTGCAAAGACCGATGAGGAATAGAATGAATAATCAGGAAGTATAATTAAATCACACTATTATGAGAGTTGGAGCATTTTTGTTTTAACTCTCATTTCGTGATTTATTGGATAGGGTTAAAAATACCCGAAAAATCGAAAAAATACAGTTGAGAGAGGTATGATATCATGGCTGACGGAAGCAATAAATCAATGATTATACGCATGATATCAATTATTTGCGTTATTACTATAGGCTTTTTCGGAGCAACTTCGATTAACCTTATAAAGATAATGCTTATAGATGGTGAAGAGTATAAGACCAAGGCAGCAGCCCAGCAGTTGAGCGACACCACATTATCTGCAAAACGTGGTGATATTTATGATCGCAATATGGAGATGCTTGCTACCAGCGCAACAGCATGGACGGTTTACATAACGCCTCAAGATATCGAGACAGAAGAAGAGCGCACAACTATTGCAAAAGGTCTGAGCGAAATACTTGAGCTTGATTATGAAACTGTGTATAAGCAAACTAAAAAGAAAACCTATTATGAAAAAATCAAGTCAAGAATCGAAAAAACGGTTGCCGATAAGGTAAGAACCTTTGTTAGCGAGAACAAATTTGGATCAATGATTGGCCTTGATGAGACCACAAAACGCTATTACCCCAATAATTCGCTGGCTTCTACCGTTCTTGGTTTTGTGGGCACAGATAATCAAGGTCTAAGTGGTCTTGAATCCTACTATGATGAGAATCTTTCAGGCACTGACGGTCGTGTTCGTGCTGCAAAGAATGCTCGCGGTGCAGATATGCCGTTTAGCTACGAAAAAATAGTTGAGGCTCAGACGGGTCATTCATTGGTGCTGACCATTGATAAATACATTCAGCACGTTTCTGAGAAATATCTCGAAAAAGCAGTAATTGAAAACAACGTAACCAATCGTGGCTGTGTTATTGCGATGGACCCCAATACAGGTGGCATACTTGCAATGGCTACAAAGCCTGACTATGATCCAAACACCCCGTTTGTAATTTGTGACCCTGCTGCCATTCAAAATCTTGAGGCGCTTAAAGGCACCGATGAGTATGGTGCAGCTCTAGATAAGGCTCAGCAGTCACAATGGAGAAATAAGGCTGTTTCTGATACTTATGAACCTGGCTCTGTTTTTAAAATTGTTACCGGTACTGCTGCTCTCGAAGAGGGAGTTGTAGGTCTTAACAATTCGTTTGGATGCCCCGGTTATATCGTTATCGCAGGCACAAGATATTCTTGCCATAAGCACGCAGGTCATGGAACTCAGGATTTAGCAGGAGCGTTTGCTAACTCTTGCAACCCTGCATTCATTCAGATAGGCCAATCATTAGGCGTTAAACCCTTCTTTAAATATTTTCAGTCATATGGTTTAACCGAAAAGACTGGTATAGATCTTCCTGGTGAGACCTCTCCTATTGGAGGAGTCACTTATCACGATGGTTCAACAATGACTAATATAGATCTTGCTACCGAATCGTTTGGTCAAGGCTTTAACGTAACCCCAATTCAGCTTATTACTGCTATCAGCGCAGCTGTTAACGGTGGTCGTCTTGTTCAGCCCCATGTTGTCAGCAGAATAGTCGATGCTGATGGCAACACGGTTAAGAGTGTGGATGTTAAGGTGAAGCAACAGGTTATTTCAACACAAACTTCAAAACTGACCTCTACACTGCTTGAAAGCGTTGTGTCTAAGGGTTCAGGTAAAAACGCTTACGTAGCAGGCTACAGAGTCGGAGGGAAGACAGGTACATCCCAAAAACTTTCATCAGAAGACGAAAAAGCTCGAATTGCATCCTTCTGTGGATTTGGGCCTGTTGATAATCCTCAAATAGTCGTTTTGGTCGTTCTCGACGAACCTCACGGTCCAATTATCTATGGCGGTACTATAGCTGCTCCTGTGGCAGGTAGCATTCTCTCTGAAGTGCTTCCTTATTTAGGTATTGAGCCTGATTATAGCGAGCAAGAGATGTCGTCACTGAGTATAAGCACCCCTGACGTTACAGGCAAAAACATTGAAAGTGCAAAGGCTGATATCACAGCTAAGGGGCTTAACGTTAAGGTCGTCGGCAATGGTGATAGCGTTGAGCGTCAGGTTCCCTCATCAGGTCAGCCAATATATAAGCAGGGCACTGTTGTGCTATATACAGGCACAGATGAATCGGTTATGGTTGAGGTGCCCGACTTTAAAAATATGACAGTATCACAAGCAAACGCATTAGCTGCTGAATACAAGCTAAATATTAAATTCTCAGGTTATTCGCTAAGTGATCCAAACGTCTTTGCGTATTCTCAAAGCTTTGAGGTTGGTCAATCGGTTGAAATAGGAACAGTTATAACCGTAAGCTTCAGAGCAGCGGACGGAAGCGATTGATATAAGAGGTGTTAATTTATGAAACTCAGTCAGTTGTTACAATGTATGTCATATGGTGTTCATGACGTTGAAATTAAAAACATTACTAACGACTCTCGTTGCGTAGAGGAGGGTACACTCTTTTTCTGCATCAGAGGCTTTAACGTTGATGGCCATAAGTTTGCAGAGACTGCCGCTCATAATGGTGCTGCAGCAGTTATTGTAGACCACAACGTTGGGCTTGATTGTCAAGTTGTTGTTGAAGATACCCGTATTGCTTATGCCTATGCTTGTTCAGCATTTTTCGGTCATCCAAAGGATAAACTCAAGCTGATTGGAATTACCGGTACCAACGGAAAAACTACTACCTCATTTTTGATTAAGTCAATGCTTGAGAGCATGGGGCATAAAACAGGTCTGATAGGTACAATTCATAATATGATAGGTGATAAGGCTATACCTACTGAAAACACCACTCCCGATGCATTTCAGCTTCATCAAACCTTCAAAATGATGGTCGATGGTGGCTGCGAATATGCAGTTATGGAGGTTTCAAGCCATGCGCTTGATCAAGAAAGAGTTGCGTGCCTTCGTTTTGATGCAGGGGTGTTCACAAACCTAACTCAAGACCATCTTGATTATCATAAAACAATGGATAACTATATTGCTGCAAAAAAACGACTTTTTGACGTTTCTGACGTAGCAGTAATAAATGCAGACGATAACTCAGCTGAAAAAATGATGGCTGATATAAATTGCCCTGTAACCACCTATGCTGTTAAATCTGAGGCTGATTGGACTGCGCACAATATTGAGTATCTGACTTCGGGTACCGTGTTTACAATTAACGGAGCAAAGTCAGGCAGAATATCAACCTGCACACCTGGTAGATTTTCTGTTTATAATGCCATGAGTGCAGCTTGCTGCATGTTGTCACTCGGCTTTGAATTTGACGAGGTTTGCAGCGCTTTATCTTCGGCAGACGGAGTTAAGGGCAGGGCAGAGGTGGTCAATACAGGCAGAGATTTTACTGTGCTGATTGACTATGCTCACACCCCTGACGGAGTTGAAAACATTTTAAGCACCGTCAACGAGATTAAAAACGGAAGACTTGTTACCTTGTTTGGCTGTGGTGGTGACAGAGATCGCACAAAGCGTCCTTTAATGGGCAAAATTGCGGCTCAGTTATCAGATTTCTGCATTGTCACAAGCGACAACCCCAGAACAGAGTCTCCCTCTACTATCATAGATGATATTTTAGTCGGAATGACCGATACAACAACCCCTTATGTTGTGATTGAAAATCGTTCTGAAGCTATAAAATATGCTATCAATAATGCGCAGAAAAACGACGTTATCGTGCTTGTTGGAAAGGGTCATGAGACCTATCAAATAATAGGCACACAAAAGAATCATTTCGATGAGCGTGAAGAGGTTTATAAAGCGCTCAAAGATTAAAAAATTAGACAGAAGGTGTAAATATGCTTGCTTGGATTGCTGTGTTTGCTGCGATACTTGCTTTTGCTGTGACAATTTTGCTTGGATATTCTTTGATTCCTTTTTTGCACAAGCTTAAATTTGGTCAAACGATACTCGATATAGGTCCTGTTTGG
The DNA here is from genome assembly GCA_045647445.1 of Acutalibacteraceae bacterium. GTDB lineage: Bacteria > Bacillota > Clostridia > Oscillospirales > Acutalibacteraceae > RGIG2206. Next base: position 4,722 of record JAZRMJ010000291.1, read on the forward strand.
CACAAAAATAAACAAGGCACCCCCACAATGGGTGGAATAATGTTTATAATCGGTGTAATAGTCAGTATCCCGACTTCAATTGCGATTGCGAAACTGTTTGGAATGTTTAAAGATTCGGGCATACTAAATGAGCTAACCACTGAGGTGCGTATAGTGCCTATTGTTGCAGGTGTGGTTTTGGCATTAGGAATGGCTCTGATTGGCTTTATTGATGATTATATTAAGGTTGTCAAAAAGCGTAATCTCGGCCTTACAGCAAGGCAAAAGACGTTGATGCAGTTGCTTCTTTCAGTGGCTTATTTATACACCCTTTATCTTGGTGGAATGACTCACACCCGTATCCCTTTTTGGGGCAGTGCTGATATATCCTCAGGCTTTGGCCTTTTGTTTTGGCCGATTGCATTAATGTTTATTTATGGATTTACTAATGCTGTTAACCTGACTGACGGCGTTGACGGTTTAGCAGCTTCTGTTACTTCAGTTGTAGCGGTGTTCTTTATAGTTGCAACCACTATATTCACCCACGCGCTTGGCTGTGTTACTGCAGCAGCCTTTTTGGGCGGATGCCTTGGCTTTTTAGTGTGGAACAGGCATCCTGCAAAGGTCTTTATGGGCGATACCGGTTCAATGTTTTTAGGTGGTATGACGGTAGCGCTATCTTTCATAATTGATATGCCTATTTTGCTCCTTTTATCAGGCGTGGTCTATTTTTGGGAGGCTATTTCGGTAGTCATTCAGGTAACCTATTATAAGCGCACTAAGAAGCGCTTGTTTAAAATGACTCCCATACATCATCACTACGAGTTGTCAGGATGGTCAGAAAACAAGATTTGCGCTGTCTTTTCTCTAATTGCGTTTATAGGTAGCGCGATAGCTTTAGTGTTATTCATGTATAGCTGATTTTTATAAAAATTCTAAGTGGAGGTGCCGGTAGTGGACAGCAACTATCAACAAAACAGCGAAATATATGACGGTGCTACACCGGCAAAAAAGAAAAAGCTGAAAGCAGGTGTGCTAAACGGCTTTATAATGCATAAAAAGATGGATTTAACCTTCCTCTCACTTATTCTTGTGTTGCTTGTAGTTGGATTAATATGTCTGTTTTCATCAAGCTACGCTTATGCTCTTCAGAATTATGGCGATAGCTTTCACTTTATAAAAAAACAGCTTGTTTTTGCAGTAATAGGTGTTGCTATAATGCTTGTTGTTTCAAAAATTAATTATCATATTTATCGCAAATTTGCTTGGTTTATATATGCAATATCTGTTGTAATGCTGATAGTGGTTCTTTTGTTGCCACCTCTGCAGGATGGATTTGATTATAAGCGATGGCTTGTAATCGGTCGCTTCAGCTTTCAGCCGAGTGAAATCGCAAAATTTGCTATAGTTTTATTGTTTTCGCACCTAATCTGTGATAACATGAAGCATATGAAACGCTTCCGTTTTGGCATATTTGTTTTTGGTCTGCTATTAGCAATTGTTTGTGCTCTTGTTGTGGTCGAAACGCATCTTTCAGCAACCTTACTGATATTCTCAATCGGTGCATCGCTAATGGTTGTTGGTGGCATAAAGCTGCGCTACGTTTTTGGTGGCTTGGGCGCTGGTATTGCTATTGGCGCAGGAGCAATTTTATCAGGTGTAGTAGATTACGGCTCAAGCCGTATACAGTCTTGGATTAATCCGTGGAGCGACCCCTCGGGGGCAGGTTGGCAGACTATTCAGTCGCTTCTTGCTATAGGCTCTGGTGGAGTTTTTGGTGCAGGACTTGGTGAGTCTAAACAGAAATATCTATGGGTGCCTGAACCTCAAAACGACTTTATTTTTTCAATAATTTGTGAAGAACTCGGTTTTGTGGGTGCTCTTGCAATAATCGTATTGTTTGGATTGCTTATTTGGCGTGGATTCTTGCTTGCTACAAGAGCTAGCGACAAGTTTGGCGCACTTATGATATTTGGCCTTACCATCCAGGTTGGTATTCAGGCAGCTCTAAACATAATGGTTGTCACAAATACCATTCCAAACACGGGTATAAGCTTGCCTTTCTTTAGTTACGGAGGAACGGCGTTGATAATGCTCCTTGCTCAAATGGGTATTATCTTATCAATATCACGAGATTGTAAAATGACCAAATCATGATAAAGGGGTGTTATAAATGAAGATATTATTTGCAGGTGGTGGCACAGCAGGCCACATAAATCCCGCCCTGGCAGTAGCAGGCTATATTCGCAGTCGACATCCCGAAGCTCAGCTAAGTTATATTGGCACAAAAAAAGGTCTTGAAGCGAAATTGGTGCCCGAAGCAGGTATCGATTTTTATACTATTGATGTGAGTGGATTTCAGCGCAAGCTGTCTGTTGAAAATATAAAACGCAATATCTTGGCAGTATCAAAGCTGTTTTCTGCCTCTAAAGAAGCAAGAGAACTACTGCTGGAGTTGAAGCCGGACGTTGTTATGGGCACAGGTGGTTACGTTAGTGGCCCAGTGCTCAGAGAAGCTCATAAGCTTGGCATCAAATGCTGCATTCATGAGCAAAATGCATTTGCAGGCAAAGCAAACAAAATGCTCGCTCCTGATATGGATGCTGTTATGCTAGCAATGCCCGAGGCTGAAAAGTTTTTTAATCTTAAAAACAAAAAAGTTATTATCACTGGCAATCCTGTTCGTGAGTCGGTTATCAACACCGATAAGCAGTCTTCAAGGGAATTGCTTGGGCTTGATGAAAGACCGATGATTTTATCCTTCGGTGGGTCGCTTGGCGCAAGAAGAATTAACGAAGCAGCAGCCGATATAATGCAGTGGCATTGGGAAAGTGAAAAGTATTATCATTTCCATGCAACAGGCAAGTATGGTGTTGAGTTAATGCCCAAACTCTTAAAAGAGCGTGGTGTTGATATCAATTGCGAGTGCCTTCATATTACCGAATATATTAATAATATGGATGTTCTGCTTTCAGCAGCTGATATTGTGGTTTGTCGCTCTGGTGCAATTACCGTTAGCGAATTGCAAGCACAGGGCAAGCCTGCAGTGCTCATTCCTTCGCCTAACGTTGCAGAGAATCACCAATATCATAATGCTATGACTCTGGTTAATAAGGGTGCAGCGGCAATAATTGAAGAAAAAGATTTGAATCGTGATACAATTGTTAATGTTGTTAAAAAGATGATAACTAATAAAAATGAGCTCGACAAGATGTCACGAAATTCTCGCAAAACTGCGATTTTAGATACTAACCAGCGCATTTATCAGGTGTTATTAGAGCTGTATCTTTCAAAATAACACTTTAGTGACAATTCGCATAAACTGTCGTATAAATTATACGGGAGGCATGTGAATTGTCCGTGCTACACATAAATGGAGGTAACCCTCTTAACGGTAAAATAACTGTTCAAGGCTCAAAGAATAGCGCTTTGCCTATTCTGGCGGCATCACTTCTTGTTGACGGTCAAAGCGTTATACATAATTGCCCTAATATCAGCGATGTTGATGCATCAATCAGAATACTCGAGTTTTTAGGGTGTAAATGCAGTCAACAAGATGGCACAATTGTGGTTGATTCATCTACAGCGAACGGTTGTTTGATAAGCGATGCGTTGTTGTGCGAAATGCGCTCATCGGTTACTTTTTTAGGCGCAATGCTTGCCAAATGTGGTCGAGCTCAGCTTTCAGCACCCGGTGGATGTGAGTTAGGGCTAAGACCTATAAATTTGCATATTGAGTCTTTGCGCAAAATGGGTGCTATAATTTATGAGCATCAAGGCAAGCTTATATGCTCAGCACCAAACGGTCTTGTTGGTTGCTCTATTGATCTTCCGATTGCAAGCGTTGGCACAACCGAGAATATAATGATTGCTGCCTCAACAGCTCATGGGGTTACACTAATACGAAATGCTGCAAAAGAGCCAGAAATCACTGACCTTGCTAACTATTTAAGAGGTTGTGGAGCGCATATATTCGGTGATGGTGGCACGGTCATCAAAATCGAAGGTGTTTCACGGCTTAATAGCTGTGAGCATACAGTAATACCCGATAGAATTGTAGCGGCAACTTATATAAGTGCAGTTGCAGTGTGCTCGGGCGAGGTGAAACTTTTAAATGCTTTAGAGCATCATCTTCATTCAGTTTTGCCGTTTTATGAGCAGATGGGTTGTGACCTCGATATAGGCAAAGATTATATAACCATTCGGAGCTTTGAAAGGCTTAAAAAGGTTTCACTTGTCAGAACAGGGGAGTATCCCGGTTTTCCGACTGATGCTCAGCCAATACTGCTTGCGGCAACCTGCCTAGCAGACGGTACAAGCGTGTTTGTTGAAAATATATTTTCAAACAGATATAGATATGTGTCAGAGTTAATTCGCATGGGTGCCGATATTAACGTGATTGACCGTGTTGCAGTTGTTAACGGAGTTAGAAATCTTATGAGCGCAAAGATTGATGCTACTGACCTGCGTGGTGGAGCCGCAATGGTTATCTGCGCTTTAGCAGCTAATGGGCAATCAAAAATAAGCTCAGTTTGTCATATAGACAGAGGTTATGAAAACATCGAGGGTGTGCTGAATTCAATAGGTGCAGACGTAATAAGGGAGAGATAAAGTTGACACAGCCTAAAAAAATACAAAAACGCAAACGAAAAAAGAACAGTCCGTTTACTAAGCTTTTGCTTTGCTTATTTGTGTTTGCCATAATGCTTACTACTTTGATAACGTTATCAATAACTGTGTTTTTTAATATAAAGAGCGTTTCTGTAAGTGGCGAAACTAAATATTCAAAGCAAGAGATTTTAGAGGTTGCAAACATTCGATTGGGCTCAAATATGAATCTTCTTGAAACAGATGAGATTGAAGTTGATATTTGTCAAAAGCTTCCCTATATAGGCAAGGCAAAAATCGTTCGCAAATATCCTGATTCCGTTGTCATAAAGGTAACGCCATGCGAACCTGATAGCGTTTATAAAACTCCCAAAGGCTACGCTTTAACCTATGATCGTAAAGTGCTGTCTGAGGTTAAAAAACGCCCCAAAGATTTACCCCTTGTAGCTGCAAATATAAAAAATTATCGCATAGGCGCTGACATAGAGTTGTCTGATAATGCTGAAGAGGTAATCAAAAAGGTAACTGCAGCAGCAGAAAAGGCAAGAATCAAGGGTGTCACAAGCATAAACATTCAAAATATTTCAGATATAACCGTTACCTGCGATGATAGTATTGTGCTTCAGCTTGGTACAACCGAAAGCATTGATAAAAAGTTTAATAATGCGATTAAAATAATAGAAACTCAGCGTAAAAAATATGGAAGTGCAGTTGAAGGATATGTCAATCTAAAATATCTCACTACTGACTCAAATAGAAGCTATTTTACGCGAAAAAGTATCACTCATGATGATGAAATAAGGTATGAAGAACCACAATCAAAAAAATGATTTGAAAAATATTACATTTTATCAAAAAAATTCGATATAATGTATTGAAATTTAGCCTTGTTCATGATAAAATGCATAATATATGGGGTGTAGTGACTTCATATGTGCAAAATATGTTAATAAATTTAAGGATTATATATTAAGGAGGAACTTTATCATGGCGTTTGAATTGGCAAGCGAGCTTGAAAATGTAGTTCAAATTAAGGTTATTGGTGTCGGTGGCGGCGGCGGTAACGCAGTTAACCGCATGGTTGATGCTGGTGTTAACAGCGTTGAGTTTATTGCTATCAACACCGATGCTTCTGCACTGCTCCTTTCTAAGGCAGACCAGAAGCTT
>JAZRMJ010000292.1:0-4301 GCA_045647445.1 Acutalibacteraceae bacterium
CGCCATCCCACTAAGCGCAAGCAGATGGCAGTAACTGATAAAGCTTCTCGAAACGCAGTTACTCATTGGCGTGTTATCGAGCGCTTTGGTGAGTTTACCCATTTAGCCCTAAAACTCGAAACGGGTCGCACCCACCAAATAAGGGTGCATATGTCTTATATAGGTCACCCCGTAGCAGGTGATGGAGTCTATGGTCCCAAAAAGGTCATAGAGCGACTAAACGGTCAATGCCTCCACGCAAAGCGAATAGGCTTTGTTCACCCCGACGGTCGATGGCTCGAGTTTGACAGCCAGTTGCCCGAATATTTTGAATCCTTTTTGAAATGGCTGAAAAGATGAAAAAATTTGAAGGATACCTGCTCGTCAGCGATATCGACGGCACCCTCGCTGACCATAGATATATAGCAAAAGCAAATATTGAAGCCGTCAATCGATTTTTGAGCGATGGTGGCAAGGTCGTGCTAGCTACCGGTCGTTCACCCCAATCCTCCGTGCCGATTGCAAAAGAGCTCGGTTGTTCACCCGTCTTTATTGCAAACAACGGAGCGCTGGTCTACGATTGCGAAAAAGAGTCGGCTGTGCTTGAGTATGAGCTCGGTTGCACCGAGGTCGCATTCGATATAATCAAACGCTTCCCCTCAGCAGGTGCTCTGTTCTATTGTGGCACCAAGCTGTGGCTTATAAGCACCAATAAAGAGATGGAGGAGCTCATCGAATCCGAAAGTCTTTCGGTGCTCGATAAATGCGACGATGTTATTAACAAGGTTCTCTTTAGTGGCAAAGCTCAACTGCTGGATGAGATTGAGGCTTATTGTCGCTCAATCGACAATCTCGATGGCGATGTAGTCAGAAGCGACGATGTTTATATCGAGATATTACCTTATGGGGTCGATAAGGGCAAAGCTATGGTCGACCTTGCAAAGGATATGGGCATATCGCCTGATAGAGTCTTTGCAGCAGGTAACTACTACAACGATATCTCAATGCTCAAATCGGCAGCCCTTTCATGCGCACCTATTGAGTCACCCGACGATGTCAAAAATGAGGTCGATTTAATCACCTGCTCATGCCGAGAGGGTGCAATCGCCCAGTTTATTGACCATCTTTACACTAGGTTTTAATTTAGCCAATAGGCGATAATAATAAACAAATAATTTTTTAAGAGGAGATATTATGGATTTACAGACTAAAAAGCAACTCCAGATAACTGCCTGCAAAGCTCGCATGGGCGTTATTGAAGGCACTTCTAATGCAAAATCAGGTCACCCGGGCGGCTCAATGTCGATCTGCGATGTGCTGACCTATCTTTATTTTAAAGAGATGAATGTTGATCCGACCAACCCCAAAAAGGCTGATCGCGACCGTTTTGTTCTTTCAAAGGGTCATGCAGCACCTGCTCTTTACCCCGTGCTGTCACTTCGCGGCTTCTTTGACTGGTCAGAGATTGCAAAGCTTCGCAAACCCCACGGTTTGCTTCAGGGCCACCCCAACATGAAGAGCACCCCCGGTGTTGATATGACCACCGGCTCACTCGGTCAGGGTATCTCTACTGCAGTGGGTATGGCTCTTTCGGGCAAGCATTTTGGTGATAACTTCCGTGTTTATACCATCCTCGGTGATGGCGAAACCGAAGAGGGTCAGGTTTGGGAAGCTGCTATGTTTGCAGGCAACAAGGGCCTTGATAACCTTGTAGCATATATCGACTCTAACGGTCTTCAGATCGATGGCACCATCGAACAGGTCAACTCACCCGAGCCCCTCGATAAGAAGTTTGAAGCATTCGGCTGGAATGTTATCGTTATAGACGCTCACGACTTTGATGCCATTGAGTCTGCATTTAACGCTGCTCGTGATTGCAAGGGTAAGCCCACTGCAATTATCGGCAAGTCGACTAAGGGTAAGGGCATTTCCTTTATGGAAGGTCAGGTAAGCTGGCACGGCGCCGCACCCAACGCAGAGCAGACCGAGCAGGCAATGAGCGAGCTTAAGGCTCAGCTTGCCGCTCTTGAGGCTTAATCAGAGAAGGAGAGTGACACAAAATGGCTGATATTAATAGAATTGCTACCCGTGACGCCTATGGTCAGGGCCTTGTAGAGCTCGGCAAAACCAGAGACGATATTATCGTTCTCGATTCCGACCTCGCTGCTGCCACCAAAACAGGCGCATTCAAGAAAGAATTCCCCGAGAAGTTTTACAACTGTGGTATCGCAGAGCAAAACATGATGTCTATCGCAGCAGGTGTTGCAGCAACAGGCAAGGTTGTATTCGCATCCTCATTTGCTATGTTTGCAGCAGGCCGTGCTTTTGAGCAGGTCAGAAACTCTATTGGTTACCCCCATCTTTCAGTCAACATCGGTGCTACCCACGCAGGTATCTCTGTTGGTGAGGATGGTGCAACCCACCAGTGCTGTGAGGATATCGCTCTTATGCGCACCATCCCCGGCATGACTATTATCAATCCTGCTGATGCTGTTGAGGCAAAGGCAGCTACCATCGCTGCAGCCGATATCGCAGGCCCCGTTTATCTGCGCTATGGCCGTCTCGCAGTGCCGGTAATCAATGATGACAACTACGTTTTCGTTCCCGGCAAGGGTATCAACCTCGTTGCAGGTAACGACGTGACAATCGTTGCAACAGGCCTTATGGTTGAGCGTGCTCTTCAGGCTGCTGAGCTTCTCAAGGCTGACGGCATTTCTGCCCGTGTTATCAACATCCACACCATTAAGCCTCTTGATAAAGAGATTATCCTCGATGCTGCTGCAAAGACCGGTGCAATGGTTGTTGCCGAAGAGCATTCCGTTATCGGTGGTCTTGGTAGTGCAGTTTGCGAGCTTCTTGCTCAAGAGAAACCCATCCCCGTTAAGCTTGTCGGTGTTGAGGATGAATTTGGCACCTCAGGCCCTGCAGTTGACCTGCTAGATATGTATGGTCTTAATGCTGCAAATATCGTAGCAAAGGCTAAGCTTGCAATAGCTATGAAATGTTGTTAAGCATCTGGATTCAGATGTGAAATATGACTCCAGGCAAATTTATTTGAAGGATGACAAAACAGTGAAAAAACTTATTTCTATGCTTTTGTGCGTAGCAATTCTGTGCACAATGACAATGTGTCTAACAGGCACCATTGTTTCAGCCGCAGAACCCACTGCAACCAAAAGCCTTGTCGGCAAACAGCTCTCAGGTTTCGATACCGAAAACTGGACTGTTAATGAAAGCTACCTTTTAGGTTCTAAGCTGACTGCTGTTGGTGCAAAAGGTGTCAATGATGGTAGCGCCGGTACCAGCACTGCTACCTCTAAGAATCCCATCTCATGCTCAGGCAAGTGGACTTTAAGCTTCACCCTTGCATTCTACAATGGATGGGGCAACTACTACGGTGAGCATGCAAGCGTAGCCTTGGGTAACACCGAGATTCGCATTCGCAATATTAACGACGGTGTTGAAGCTCATTACGGTATTGAGCTTTATAAGGATTCTGAAATCTTTGCTACCCATGACCTTGGCACCTGGAGTGGCGCTGTCAACGGTGATTATACCTTCACCTATGACAAGGGCAACTTCACTGCTACCTTCAAGGGCAACACTATCACCTGGACTGTTGGCGATACTACCACTGCCGAAATCAAAAATTTCCCTGCTTTAGATAACGCAATTGTTAAGGCCTCTATTCAAAACAATTACGGACCTGCAGATAAGCGCTATTTTGCAAACTTTGCAATTAAAGGCCCCGTAAATGGTGATATCAACAGTGATGACACCGTTACAAGCGCTGACCTTCTTGTTGCAGAGCAGACTATGGTTGGCATCAACGCAGGTGTAACTGCAGCAGATTGCGACACTACTTATGATAACAAATTTACTGCAGCCGACATTATCTCTCTCAAACAGCATATTCTCGGCACAGGCCTTATGGCTCACTATGAAGGCTTGCCCGTTAACATTATGTGTGTTGGTGACTCTATCACTGCAGGCGCAGGTACCCTCAGCGCATGGAGATATGCCTTCTTTGAAAAGATGTATGCAGCAGGAGCAAACTTCCGTCTTGTAGGTAGCTACAATACCACTGCAGACTTCCGTTTGCCCGAGGGTTATCAGGGTTATTCGGCTGTCGGTGGCGACAAGACCAGCGATGTAGTCGATAAGCTCAGCAGCTACATGTCAAACGATTTCGACGTGTTTGCAATGATGATTGGTATCAACGACTCTATGAGTGGCACCACCATCTCAACCACCGTTGCTAACTACAAGACCATCCTCAACGCAGTATATGAGAAGAACCCCAACGCACTTGTTTATATCTC
>JAZRMJ010000293.1:0-3649 GCA_045647445.1 Acutalibacteraceae bacterium
TGAGTTATGATAGATAAATTCAGCCTTTTTGTTTGCCCTATCTGTAAAAGTGAATTAACGAGGTGTGAGGGCTCGCTCAAGTGTCAATCAAATCACAGCTTTGACATTGCAAAACAGGGTTATGTAAACCTACTTTTATCCAACGCTCAGGGTAAGCGACATGGTGACGATAAACTGATGGTTATGGCTCGTCGCTCTTTTTTAGATAAGGGCTACTACTCTATTCTGCGCGATAAAATTGCCGAAGTTTTGGGCGAGGGTCACAAGGTGCTTGATGCTGGCTGTGGCGAGGGCTATTACACCTCTCTTTTTGCAAAAGGCAACGAAGTTTATGGCATTGATATTTCAAAGGATGCTTTAAAGAGCGCTTCGGTAAGGTGCAAGGATTGCTCTTTTGCAGTAGCGAGTATAGCTGATATTCCACTGCCTGACAGCTCGGTTGATGGGGTGGTTTTGATATTTGCGCCCGACAGCCGTGATGAGTTCTTGAGGGTGCTTAAAACCGGTGGCAGGCTCATAACCGTCACCCCGATGGAGAAGCATTTATTTGAACTGAAAGAGGCTGTCTATGACGAGCCTTATCTTAACCCACCCACGAAGGCAGAGCGTGAGGGCTTTGAGCTTTTGAGCGCAAACGAGGTTAAATACACTATCGAGCTTGATTGCAACGAGGATATCCTGGCGCTCTTCAAAATGACGCCATATTATTACAAGACCTCAAAGACCGACCAGCAAAAGCTTGAAAAAATTGATAGACTTTCGACACGATTAGAGTTTTTGATTGCCGAATATGAGAAAATTTAAAAGCAGAGAGGTTATGAACAAGTCCAGTATGCAATCTGCTTTTTGGCTCTATAGATGCTTTCGCTATTATGATAATAGTGCTCCCCCTTTATCCACAAATGGTGGCAAATCACGTTTATTCGGTTAGTTTATTTAGCTGTGAGCTAAATCTTAACACCACTCTTTATTGGGTTTTGTTTGTTACTATTATTTTAATGGACGTTTTAAAGCTTGTGCTGACCGTAGTTAACCTTAAAAAAGGTCAAAAAGCTTTGAACTGGAGCTCGATTGCAATAAGTGTTTTATCGGTGCTGTTTTTGAGCGTAACAAGACAAGCCTACGCCACCGTTTTAATATTTATGTTTTTAATAATCAAAACGCTCATTTTTTATAAAAGCTAACCGAAGATAAAAAACATCCGATTTGGGTTAAACCAAAACGTATGTTTTGTTATTCTAATTCAAATGCGCCGGTATAAAGCTGATAGTAGGTGCCTTTTTCGGCAATCAGCTTCTCATGGTTGCCACGCTCGATAATTCTGCCGTGGTCAAGCACCATGATAACGTCGGCATCCATAACGGTTGAGAGACGGTGAGCTATAACAAATACGGTGCGACCCTCCATGAGCTTATCCATACCACGCTGAACGATGGCTTCGGTGCGTGTATCGATAGATGAGGTTGCCTCGTCGAGTATCATAACAGGGGTATCTGCAACCTCGGCTCTTGCGATAGCAATAAGCTGACGCTGACCCTGCGAGAGGTTGGCTCCGTTATTTGAAAGCATGGTGTTATATCCCTCGGGGAGTCGGGTGATAAAATCATCTGCTCCTGCGAGTTTGGCTGCTTGGAGGCACTCCTCGTCGGTTGCATCTAGACGACCGTAGCGAATATTATCCATAACGGTGCCGGTAAAGAGGTTGGTCTCTTGCAAGACGATACCGAGTGAACGACGCAAATCGGATTTTTTGATTTTGTTGATATTTATGCCGTCATAACGAATCTTGCCATCGGCAATATCATAGAAACGGTTTATTAGATTGGTGATGGTGGTTTTGCCTGCACCTGTTGCACCAACAAAAGCTACCTTTTGACCCGGCTCAGCATAGATGGTCACATCGTGAAGGACGGGCTTGCCCTCTTCATAGGCAAAATCGACCTCGTTTAGTCGCACATCGCCACGAAGCAGAGTGTAGGTCAGGGTGCCGTCGCTATGGGGGTGCTTCCACGCCCATTGACCTGTGCGCTCATCACACTCGGTTATATTGCCATTCTCATCAACTTTTGCGTTAACGAGGGTAACATAGCCGTTATCTTGCTCAGCCTCCTCATCCATAAGGGTGAATATGCGCTGAGCACCTGCACTTGCCATGGCGATGGCGTTTATCTGCTGTGAAAACTGGTTAACATTGCCCGTAAACTGCTTGGTCATGTTAAGGAAGGGAACGAGCATGCTGATGCTGAATGCCATACCCGAAATGCTGATGTTTTTAAGGTCAGACAGCAGGAATATGCCACCCACTACGGCAACAAGCACATATAAAAGGTTGCCCAAATTCATGATAATCGGGCCAAGCACGTTGGCATAAGCGTTTGCCTTGCGACTATCCTCATAAAGGGCGTCGTTAAGACGGTCGAAATCGGCCTTGCTCTCTTCCTCATGGCAGAAAACCTTAACAACCTTTTGACCCGACATCATCTCTTGAACATAGCCTTCGGTAGCTCCCATTGCCTTTTGCTGACGCATAAAGTATTTGGCTGAGCCACCTCCTACCTTGCGAGAAATGGTCATCATGGCAAAGACTCCGACCACAATCAGCAATGTCATCCACACGCTGAAATAGAGCATGATGCCAAAGACTATCAAAACAACCGAGAAGGATTGAATAAGGGCGGGGATTGCCTGAGAGACAAGCTGACGCAGGGTATCGATATCATTGGTGTAGTGGCTCATGATATCGCCATGCTTATGAGTATCAAAATAGCTGATGGGCAGATTCTGCATTCCGTTAAAGAGGGTGCAACGGAGCTTGCTCAAAAAGCCTTGGGTTATATAGGCTATGAGCTGAGTTTGAATGGTTACAATTATCAAGCTGACAACATAGATTAATGCCAAAACGATAATAAAGGGGGTTATTTCTTTAACGGCTGATTGCCAATCGCCACTAACATACCACTTCTCAATAATAGCAATTATATTTTGCACAAAGAGCGAGGGCATAGCCGAAACGCCTGCCGAAAAGAGTATGCACAAAATTATAACCGGAACGAGCACGGGGTAATAGCTATAGAGCAGTTTGACCACTCTAAACAGCGATTTGGGGTCGGGCTTTCTTTTGCCCTGAGGCGCTTGATTAGGCTTGCTCATCAAAATCACCTCCGTTGGTTTGCTGCTCATAAACCTCACGATAGATATCGCTTGAGTTGAGCAATTGGTCATGAGTGCCTACGGCAGAAATCATGCCGTTATCCATAACGATTATCATATCGGCTGATTCAACCGATGCAATTCGCTGAGCAATAATTATTTTGGTGGTTTCAGGGATATATCGAGCGAAACCATCGCGAATCATGGCGTCGGTTTTAGTATCGACAGCGCTGGTTGAGTCGTCAAGTATCAAAATCTTTGGCTTCTTAATAAGAGCTCTTGCGATGCAAAGGCGCTGCCTTTGACCACCTGAAACATTGGTGCCTCCCTGCTCTATCATGGTATCGTAGCCATCGGGGAAGGAGCGCACAAATTCATCAGCCTGGGCAAGGCGGCAAGCCTCAATTAGCTCTTCGTCGGTCGCATCTTTATTGCCCCAGCGAAGATTCTCTTTAATGGTGCCCGAAAAGAGCTGATTCTTTTGGAGCACCATTGCCAC
>JAZRMJ010000294.1:0-4262 GCA_045647445.1 Acutalibacteraceae bacterium
TCAAAAACGGTCACCCTCTGACCACCAACGATATCCTCACCACCGTCAATCCCTTTAGCAACCTTAGTTAAAAAGTCGCTGCCGATACGGCCGTGACCGTCGATTTTAATTATAACCTCGCCTCTAGCCTCGCTAAGTGCAACATTCCATCCACAAGCGAGCACCTTTTTAGGGTTATCAAGCACAAGGCATCGAGCGAAATCATTATCTTTTTGAAATTTGACCATGATGCTTTTGGTTTTATCGTTCGAAGCGCTGTCAACCAAAATAACTTCAATTTGCTCGTGAGGATAGTCTTGACCCTTTAAATCCTCAAGCAGATGGGGCAGATATTGCTCTTCGTTATACGCAATTGAAATAAAACTGAATTTCGGCATATTTAACCCCTTTCTTTAATCACAAATTTGTTGACAAAGATGTCTGCTTGAATTAATATTGTATTAAATTATAACAAATTATGAGAGGTAGTGCAACATGAATTATCGTGAATATAAAAAAGACGGTACCAAGGTTTCTCTTTTAGGCTTTGGTGGCATGCGATTCCCTCAAACAGATGGCAAAATCGACCGAGAAGCATCACAAAAGTTAATCGACAGAGCTTTTGAAGCAGGCGTCAATTATTACGATACAGCCTATATGTATCATGGTGGTGAATCCGAGGTTTTCTTTGGCCAAGCAATGGCTAAATATCCTCGTGACAGCTTTATGCTTGCCGATAAAATGCCCATGTGGATGGCAGAAAAGCCCGAAGATGTCGACAGAATATTTAACGATCAGCTTTCTCGTTGCAAAACCGATTATTTTGATTTTTATCTTCTTCACTCGGTCAACGACGACGTTTATTCAAAGTTTAAGCAGTTTGGCGCCTATGAGGTTCTCGATGGCTATCGCAAAAGTGGTAAGGTGCGTCGCCTGGGCTTCTCGTTTCACGGTAGCATTGAATTGCTCGAGTGCATTTTAAATGATGGCTACGAGTGGGATTTTGTTCAGATTCAGCTTAACTACTTCGATTGGTCATATCAAAATGCCGAAAAGCAGTATGAGATAATCACCTCTCATGGCCTTCAGTGCATTATTATGGAGCCCGTTCGTGGTGGCTCGCTTGTCAGCGTCACCGACAAGGCAGACGAAATGCTTCGCTCACTTCGCCCCGACCGTTCAATTCCGTCATGGGCAATGCGCTTTGCTGCATCGCTTGATGGCGTTTTGACCGTTCTCAGTGGTATGTCCGATTTTAACGCACTCGAAGATAACATTGCATCACTAAGCGATGAGAACCTTTTTGAAGAGAGTGATAGAGAGGCAGTCTTTAAAGCAGCTAAAATGCTTATCGAAGCAAAGACCGTACCCTGCACAGGCTGCAAATATTGTGATGAATGCCCCCAGGGTATAGCCATCCCCGAGCTGTTTTCTATGTTTAACAATGCTCGCCTCAATGGCGACAATGATGGCATGCGTCGCAGATACGGCGCACTTGAAGAGAGTCAAAAGCCTGCTAACTGTATCGCATGTGGCGTTTGCTCAGCTCGCTGCCCACAGGCAATAGACGTTCCCGAAAAGCTCAAGGCAGTTGAGCAATATGCAATTAGTTTGGAGAAATAATTAATGAAAAAAAGGAACTCGTTACTTAACATGGTGCTAAGCGCTATGTTTATAGCTATTGGCATAGTGTTGCCCTTTATAACCGGCAATGTAACCGAAACGGGCAAAATGCTTTGCCCCATGCATCTGCCCATATTTATCTGTGGAGCAGTTTGTGGATGGCAGTGGGGGTTGGCTGCAGGTATATTAACACCCCTTATTCGCTCGTTGCTCTTTTCTGCCCCTGTTATGTATCCGACTGCCGTTTGCATGGCGCTTGAGCTTGCAACCTACGGCTTAGTTGTCGGCCTTATGCTTAAGTGGCTTACCGGTCGCATCGACCGATTGGGTGCAGTTTATATCTCAATCACCACCGCTATGCTGATTGGCAGGCTTGTGCTTGGCATTTCCCACTTTACTATGTATGGTATGTTTGGCACTCCCTATTCTTGGGATATATTTATCGCTTCAGCTTTTGTTCAGTCGTTACCCGCAATCGTTATTCAGTTTGCAATATTGCCACCCGTTATCTTTGCCTTCGGCAAATATGGGGGGAAACGCAGATAAATTTAAAGACTACTCATTGGGGCTCCCTCCGTAAGGAAGGTGCCCCGGTTTTATTCGCCTACGGCGAGTGATATTGCTTTGCAGTTATATTGTGCTACGCACAGTTTTATTGACCTTCGGTCAGTTTTTTGTGCGAATAAAATACAACTGAAATCGAAAGATTTCAAGAAAACTATTTCAAAGAAATAATATCACTTTTGCCGTTAGGCAAAAATACAACTTATTTATTGTTTTGAGTAAGGCATTATATTTTCAAAGTGCGTAACCCACTATGACAGTTTGGGTGCTTTAAACTGTCAACCGTTCTCAAAAAAACCTACTGATTTTTAGTCAGTAGGTTTTGCTTTTTTTATATAGAGTGCCATTTTGAGTGGTCTTTTTATTATACGTTTTTATAATCCTTAGCGTTGATTTTGGTTTGCTCGTAGCCTTCAATATAATTGAGAATCTCGTCTATATCATCGCCTACAAAATAAAGCTCCTCAACCTTTTTATAAATAAAATTCTTTTCGATTGATGCCTTCATCATGGCGAGCATTTCGTCATAATATCCGTCGGTGTTTAAAATCACTATCGCCTTAGTCAGCTGCCCCAACTGCTTTAAAGTCAAAATCTCAAAAAATTCCTCAAAGGTACCAATCCCACCGGGGCTCATAATAAAAGCGTCGGATTTATCCTCCATGATTTGCTTGCGCTGACGCATTGTGTCGGTGTGAATCATTTCGTTGCAGTTTTCAAAAAGTATTCCGTCAACGTTAAAAAAACTCGGTGCAACACCTATAATATATCCTGCTTTAGAATAAACGCCCCTTGCAACGGCACCCATCATACCTCTTGCACCGCCACCAAAAACAAGACCAATGTTGCGCTTTGCCATTTCACAGCCTAGCTTTTCACCTGCATCAATAAAAGCCTTATTTATATTATCGCTCGATGCACCGTAAACACAAATATTCATAGCTTAAATCCTCCATAGGCAATAGTTTATAATTCTATTTTATCATAAAACGCTCAAAAATAAAACCTAAAAATTGCTTGAATAGTAAACCTTGTTAGTGTATAATAATTAGTATTCACTTAAATATTAGGAGAGTTTATATGAAAAGAGCGATTTCACTTTTAATAGCCATCGCCTTAACCCTTTTCTTTGTATTTTCAGTTAACGCTGAGGGCTTTAATGACCTTAAGGTTACCCTTGCCGCCGATTCCTATTCTGTTAAAGCAGGCGACCAGTTCAAGGTCACCTTAGGTTTCGATAATGCATCCGAATATCCTTATGGATTAGCTGCTTTTTGCGCTATTCTGCGTTTCGACAAATCAAAGCTGTCGGTCAAAAAAATTGACGTTGCTGCACCTCGCGCTAATGTTATGAATAATATTGCCGATAGCGAAATGCGCACTCTCTATACCTTCACCTCAACCTCTAAAAAGCCCGGCTTTAACACTAACGGAGCTTTTTACACCGTAACTTTTGAGGCTCTTGAGAGCACCGTCGGTATGACCGAAATCGGTGTAACCTTTGATACCGTTGTTGTAACCGATTACGATTCAAAACAGCTTAACTACAAAATTGGCTTTAACACCCCCTCTGTTGTTATTGATATCAAAAACGACAAGGTGTCTAGTGAGTCTGTTTCGTATGTTGAGTCAACCCCTTCAGAGGCACCTCAAAGCAGCTCGTCTTTTTCAACCTCGCCGAGCAGTGTTGCATCTGAGCCTGCTGTGTCATCAAATAAGCCTTCGGTCAGCAGCACCGTTTCTAAGGCTCCGTCCTCAGCGGGCAGCACCACCTCAACCGAATTTGAGGATGTTACCAGCACCGAGCAAGATATCTCAACCGATGTCTTTGACGATAACGGCAAGGTAACCTCAACCAGTGAATCCAAGGGTCAGCCTTCATCAAACAAAGGCTCATCCGATAAAGATGATAGCAAAGGCCTGCCTGTTGCGCTTATTGTTACCGTATGCGTTTTAGCAGTAGTAATCGGTGGAGGGGTGCTCGTTTTGGTCTTTAAAAAGAAAAAGTAATTGACTTTTTCTTGCAAGGGTGTTAACATTTAATAAATCGTTGATGAGGACAGTAGTTGTAAGCATCCTCGGCAAAGAGAGTGGGT
>JAZRMJ010000295.1:0-13718 GCA_045647445.1 Acutalibacteraceae bacterium
CTCTCTGACAGACTTTCCAAAAAAGATGGGTCTTCACGCTATAGTATGCCACGCAAATCGCAATTTGTCAATATCAAAACAAATTTTTTTTGCTTTGCAAAGAGAGACTATTTGCTTTATTTTGTTATTAATGCTATAATGCATTATATGTAATG
Source organism: Acutalibacteraceae bacterium (assembly GCA_045647445.1). Classification (GTDB taxonomy): domain Bacteria; phylum Bacillota; class Clostridia; order Oscillospirales; family Acutalibacteraceae; genus RGIG2206. Next base: position 156 of record JAZRMJ010000295.1, read on the forward strand.
GGAGGGTGCAGTATGTATTCAAAGGTTTATATAGAAATAACCAATATTTGCAATATGAACTGCTCCTTTTGTCACGGCCATTCGCGAGAGCTAAGGCGAATGAGCGAGAGTGAGTTTTTGACCATTCTCGAAAAACTAAAGGGTCAAACCGAATTTATCTATTATCACCTTATGGGTGAGCCCTTAACCCACCCTATGCTCTCGCACTTAATAAAGCTTGCGAGCGATAGAGGGTACCGATCCATAATAACTACCAACGGCACCCTTTTAAAGCGCTGTGGCAAAGAGCTTATAAATTCAGGGCTTCATAAGATTAATATCTCGCTTCACAGCTTTGAGGATGGCACTGAGGTCGATTTTGAGCGATATCTCAGCGAGGTTGCAGAATTTGCTGAATTAGCATCAAAAGCAGGGGTAATCATAGTGCTTCGCCTTTGGAATAAAGGGTATGACGGTGGCAAAAACCAATTAATTATAGAAAAGCTCAGGTCACTTATTAAGGGTGATTGGGCCGAAAATTCAAGAGGGCTTCGCATCAAAGAGAAGCTTTTTGTTGAGTGGGGCGATCGTTTTGAGTGGCCCGACTCTAATGCTGAGATTAAGGGTGAGCGTTTCTTTTGTTACGGCTTAAAGGATCATTTCGGCATTTTATGTGACGGCACCGTTGTGCCATGCTGTTTAGATAGCGACGGCATTATAAATCTCGGCAATATCTTTAGCGAGGATATAGCCGACATTCTCTCATCTCAAAGAGCCGTAGCGATGGTGAATGGCTTTAAATGCCGCTCAGCCTCTGAGGAGCTATGCCGTCGATGTGGCTATGCGCAACGCTTTGTTTAATATAAAACAAAATAGGAGGTCAAAATTATGAAGTGCCAAAATTGCGGCTTTGTTGCTGCACAAGAGGTATCATTCTGCCCAAACTGTGGTGCCAAGGTCGAGAGCGCACCTGCACCTGCTCCTGACCCTACCCCCGTAGCCTCTGCCACCCCTCTTAATCCCCTTGCAGATAGGGTTTTGCTCGCCTGCAAAGACACTTTGTATCTTGTGATGTGCGTGCTTGTCAGCGCTGAGGCTCTGCTTGGCATAATGGCGGCCGACCCACCCATTATCGAGATAATTTTAGCCGTGTTTATGTGGCTGATTTATGCCGACGCAAATAAAAATGAGGTTAACGTTAGTCGTTTTCGCTGTCTTAGCGGTGCAGTTTATGCAAGCTACGTTGTTAACAACGTTTTGCTCATCATTGGCTTTGTAGCAGGCATTGTAGGTATGATTTTTACTGCTATTCAAAACTACTTTGTAAAAGACTTTATTCGCAATTTAATTTTTGAGCTTATCAAAGAATTTGGCGGCGAATTTGATTTAAATGGGCTTTATGGCTTTAAGCAAGAGATAGATGTTTTTTCGGGTATTAGCCAAAGCATATTGACCATTATAATGGTCGTTATCCTTTTTGTTGTTTTTATCACGCTTATTATCAGTCTTGCCATTAATATCTTTGGTTATCGCAAATTTCACAAGCTGGCAAAATCGGTCTATAAGGGTATCGAAAGCGGCACCCCAATCAAAGCGAAGCTCGTTAAAGCAGTTTATGTATGGCTGTGGGTTTATGCCATATTAGAGGGCGTTAGCGCGCTTTCAGCCATTAGTGGCAATATCACGGCTCTGCTTGTTGCAGGTTGCCCGACGGCAATTTGCATACTGTCAGCAGTGCTTGTCAAAAAGCATCTGATGACCAACAGCGAGACTATAGCTCAATAATGTAACAGGAGGCTTTATAGGGTTGAAAAAGTGAGAAAAAAGTGGTAAAATAGTTTTTGCCATTTCTAAGGAGGTTTTTTAATGAAGTGTTTAAATTGTGGTTTTGAAAATCAAGAGAGCGTAGTCTTCTGCCAAGGCTGCGGAGCTCAACTCGAGAGTGAGCAGATCTCCGTGAGCGAAGCTGTTATCGACTCGGCACCTGCTGCCAACTACGCTGCCGATTGGGTGCTCTCTTTGTTTAAAGATAAGCTGTTTTTGGTGCTTTGCATTTTGTATAGCATTATGACAGCCATGAACCTGTCGATTATCGGTGTGCTTATTACCGTCTTTATGTGGCTTTGCTTTGCCAACGCAAAGAAAAACATCGTCAACGTTGACCATATGCGTTGTCTTAGCGGTACCTTATTTGCACGCTACATATTAAATTACGCTGTAGCGGGTTTGCTTGTAATACTCAGCGGTTTGCTTAGCGTGCTGTTTGGTTTGATAGGCTATACGTCAGCTCCTTATGAAGAGGAAACCGGTATTGCGATTGGAATTCTTATCGCGATAGTGCTTGCGTTCTATTTGTCTATGGCAGCTATCGTTGCTGTGATCAACTATCTTTGCTACCGCAAATTCCATATTCTTGCCAAAACCCTTTATAAGGGTGTAGCAGTCGGTGACCTTAGTGGTGTTACCTTTGCTAAAAATGTAATAAGATGGCTTTGGGCAAACGCTATAATTACCCTCGTTATGGTAGCCTTTTATCTGATTATGTGCGCAACAATGATTGTGATTGCAGGCTTTGTAGCAATAGTGTATGTGTTTAGCGCTGTTATGATGTTTGTTACAAGTGGTGTTGCTGTTGCAACCTATATTGTATCAGCAAAGCTTATTAATAAATATCTCGTTGCTGCTAACTAATAAATAATAAAACCCCCTAAAGCGAAAAGCTTTAGGGGGTTTTATTAGCCGTCTTTAAGCTGTTTAACCGAGTGATGGTTTTGAGGAGCCTCAAGGTATTTAAACAGACCCTCAAGGTCGTCGCAAAGCTCATAAAGCTCAGAGCAATCTTCTCTGATAAAATTCTTTTTCATTGCTTCTCTCATGGCAAGGTCAATCTCGTTGTAATAGCCGTTTAGGTTATATATAGCAATAGGCTTATTGTGGCGGCAAAGCTGTTTTAGAGTGAGTATCTCAAAAAACTCCTCAAAGGTGCCTATTCCACCGGGCACAACTATAAATGCGTCGGAATTATCCTCCATAATCTGTTTGCGCTCTCGCATGGTTTCGGGCATGATAAGCCGGTCGCAAAACTCAAAGATTGCCTCAACCTTTTCGTCGTCAAAAAACTTGGGGATTACGCCCAAAATGTGACCGCCTTCACTGCGCACACCTCTTGCAGCAGCTCCCATAAGACCGTTACCACCACCGCCAAACACCAGCGAATGACCGCGCCTGACCATCTCTTGACCGAGCTGCTCAACCTTAGCAATATACATGGGGTCAATGGTGGGGGATGCCGCACCGTAAACACAAATTCTCATAGTTTAAGACTCCTTTACGCAATTTGCATATAAAAATTATACCATCTATTATGAGGTTTAACAAGAGTGAAAAATTTGAGCAAAATTATGAATTTAGATTGACTTTTGATTAGGTATATTATATACCTAACTTGACTAGTTATTCGGAGGGCTAAAAGCTATGAAAACAATCAAGTTAAACTGGCAACTACTCGAAAGCACTATTGGTTTATCCGACAAAGAGAGAGAAGCAATCTCATCTCTAATCGGTGAAGAAAAACGCAATATGGATACAGGCGGTACTTTAGGTGAGCGAGAGGCAATCTCAACCTATATCTGCCGATTTGAGGCGACCCCCATTGAGAGCGACGGCTTTAGCTTTGTTGACCTCGGTGTTACAGGTTATATCAATAAGATTAAGTTCTTTTTAAACGGAGTCGAAATCGGCCAAACGGTTAGCCGTCATATCGAAATGGGCTATGTTGTCGAAAACAGCCTTATTAAAGAGAGCAACACCCTTATTTGCGCTGTCATTTCAGGTGTTGACACCGATTTGTGGATAAAAGGTAAGGGCCAAATCCATTACATTCCCGATAGCTTTAAGGGCTTTGAATATGAAATGCCCTCTCAAATTACCATATCAGTGCTAAAAACACTCCCCAGCGCCTGCAATGTTACCCTTGAGGGCAACCGTGTTACCATCAAAACCGACGGAGCTACTGCCCTTTGCGACTTCTTTGAGGGGGATATAGTCCGTTTCAGGCTTTGCACTGCAGAGAGCCATTTGCTTGTTAATTCTCTCTGCCTTGAGGGTATGGAGGAGCGACTTGCCCCCAATACCGATATCAGCCTCTCTGAAGAAGATGCACAGATTATTGTCAAATCGGGTCGCCTCGAAATAGTTATAAACAAGTCACCTCTGAATCTTATTGCCTATCGTGACGGCAAAAAACTTTTTGAGCAGTTAGCTCTGCCTTTAATGGGCGATACCGTGCGTGGTATGGCTATAAATCTTTCTGACGATGAGGATATCTACGGTCTCGGTGAGGGAGCGTTCCCCACTATGAATAAGCGTGGCATAAGAGAGGATATCTGGGTTAGACATGAGTGGATAACCTGCGACATCCCCCTGCCTTATTATATCAGCAGTAACGGCTACGGCTTTTATCTTAATAACTCATATCACTCGTTTTTTGATATGGGTGCTATCAACAGCGACAAAGCTATCATTTGGTCTCTCGGTGGTGAGCTCGACTACTTTATCATGCTTGCTGATACCCCAAAAAAGATAGTAGCCGACTATTGCCGTATTACCGGCACCACTAAACTCCCTCCGTTGTGGGCATTTGGCTTTTATCAGTCAAAAACAGGTCTTGACAGCACCCAGCTGATTGCCGAAAAAATTCAAAAATTTCACAACGCCAACATCCCCCTCGATGTTATTTGCATCGACCCTGCGTGGGAGAGAGGCCTCAACGACCTGCAATGGAATCTTGATTGGTTTCCATCCTCCGAGGAATTCTCAAAGCTGTTAAAAGATAACAACCTTCATCTTATGCTGTGGACTTCACCCTTTGTTACAAAACCCTCGTCTAACTATGCCGAGGGTGACGAGAAGGGAATGTATCTCAAAGACGAAAACGGCAAAACCATGCCCGTCTGGTGGTGGAAGGATTACGAGTCGGGCATAGTCGACTTCACAACCCCCAAAGCAGGCGAGTGGTGGCAGCAGTGGCTCAACGACCGTATGGATGATGGTGCCGAAATCTTTAAAATCGACGGTGGTGACAGCGAAAGCGTACCCTCAAACGCCTTTAATAATGACGGCAGAAGCGCAAAAGAATTTCACAACCTTTATCCCGTATATTACGCAAAATCGGTTTATGAGGGCATGCAAGCTCACGCCCCAAACAAGCGTGTTATGACCTGGGAGCGCACAGGCTTTGTCGGTAGTGGCCGCTATCCTGCAACTTGGGGCGGTGACCAAAGCGCCGACTTTGAAGGCTCAAGAGTGCTTATCAAGGGCGGTCAGCAGGCAGGTCTTGCAGGCATCTTTTATTGGTCACCCGATGTTGGTGGCTTTGGATTTAACGACAAAACCAATGCAGAATTTTTCATTCGCTCATATCAATGGGGTGCGTTCTGCCCCCTCTGTAGAGCCCATGGCAACAAGGCCGAGCCCTTTGATTTTGGCGAAAAGGCGCAGGCTATAGCAGGCGAATTTCTTCGCATTCGTTATAGATTGCTACCCTATTTTTACAGCATGGGCTACAAAGCATGGCTCGAGAATCTGCCCGTTACCCGTGCGATGTATCTAGAGTATCCCGACGATAAAGAGTGCAGAACCCTCGACTATCAGTATTTTGTGGGTGACTCTATCATGCTTGCCCCCATCTTTAAAGAGGAGGGCAGAGAGGATATGTCGACCGAGCGAGAGATTTATTTTGCCGATGACTTTATCGATTTTTGGACGGAGCAGACCTATCACAAGGGCGAAAAGGTCAACTTCCACGTCGATATTGAGCGTTCACCCGTGTTTATAAAGCGTGGCTCAATAATCCCCATGATAGATACCGTTATGAATACCACCGAGTATAAAGGCGATAGCTATCATATTCACCTTTATCCGTCAGAGAATGAGACTGAGCTTACTATTTATTATGATGACGGTCTAACCCTTGATTATCAAAAGGGTATCTATAATGCCACAAAGCTCACTTGCTCACTAAAGAGCGAGGGAGTAGCTCTCTCAATCACCACCCTTTGCGATGCAATGCCCATCAACAGCATTAAGTTTAACCTTCATATCCATATCGATGGCAAGGTTATCGACGTGGGTGAGATTGAATATAAAAATGAAGATATTGATAAAATATTCGCTATCTAAAAAACAATGCCGAGTCATAACCGACTCGGCATTTTGCCTTTAAAAATATTTTTTAATAACGGGCAGTGATTTTACCATATCGGGTGCAAAATCGGTTGCATGGCTCTCAATTGAAACCCTCAAATCATAGCCCGACTCTTTTAGCGCCCTGCCACATTCCTCAAGATAGGGGTGCTCAGCCGGTGCCAAACGGCTCTCAGGCTGTGCAACGTGAATGTGGCGCAGAATGTCTGCGTTATCGCTTAGCACGCTAGATGGCTCATCCTCAGCGTAGGTGTGATATAAATCAGCGAGCAACTTAAGATTTGGCAAATTAAGCCGTCTGACTGTTTCTGCCGTTTCACTCACGGTCAAAAAAACATTGGTCTCTTTGCAATTGAGCGGCTCTGCAACTATCATAATACCTGCTTTGCGCATAATACCCTCAGCAAGGGCTAAAAACTCATCGAGCTGAGTGAGTGCTTTGTTTTTATCATATCCGTCGGGTATTCTGCGGGCACCACCACTGCCAAACACCACCGTGTCGACCCCTATAGCATTAAGTCGCTCACTTGCTCTCAAAATATAATCCTCAACCTTTAAAGGTTCAACGCCATCACCCACAATGGCTAAATCAGCGGGCAAAAAGCAGTTGCAGGTTTCTGCCTTTGCGATACCCTTATCACGCAATTGTTTTGCGAGCGCCATCTCGCTCTCAGGCATATTCATAAGGTTAACCACGGCAAACTCAGCGTAGTCAAACCCCGTCTCAAGGGCAAACCTATAACCGTCAATCAGCGCGCGAAGAGGCTCGCTGACTCCAACGTAGTCGCTGTCATCCAATTTAAAACTCCAGGGCAAGCAAACACCATAACGCATATCGAGTCACTCCTGATGCCTTGATAAAATCATATTATCACGATTATTTTTGCTTGTAAATAGAGTTGATTGAATTTTTAAAACAAATCTGATAAACTATATAATATCTAAAACCAATTTAGAGGTGACTTGCTTTGCTCATAGATTTTCATACCCATTGCTTTCCTGATAAAATTGCTCAAAAGGCTGTCGAAAAGCTGTCGTTCGTTTCGGGTGGAATGAAGCCTAATACCGACGGTTCGCTCGATGGCTTAAAAGGGTCGATGCAAGAGGGTGGGGTCGATATTTCGGTTGTCTTAAACATCGCAACCAACGCCCATCAGCAGACCAGCGTTAATGATTTTGCAGCCTCAATAAACGGCGATAATATAATCTCCTTCGGCTCGGTTTTTCCCTTTGCAGACGATGTGTTTTTACAACTGGAGCGACTGAAGGAGCTGGGGCTGAAGGGAGTTAAACTGCACCCCGATTATCAAGGCTTTGAGGTCAACGACCCCCGTCTTAAGCCACTTTATAAAAAAATAGGTGAGCTTGGGCTCATAACCGTCTTTCACGCAGGCCTTGATTACGGCTTTGCGCCACCCTACGGAGCCACTCCTGATAAAATGGGCGAAGCGCTCGAGTGGTTTTCATCCCCCGTTGTGGCTGCCCATTGGGGTGGGCTCGGCTGTGGCGAAGGGGTTTTAGAGCACCTTTGCGGCAAACCGATATATTTTGATACCTCATTCGGCTACGGTCAAATGCCCCGTTACTATGCCCAAAAAATAATAGAGCGACATGGCACCGATAAGATTCTCTTTGGCACCGACACCCCGTGGCACACCCCCGAGATGGAGCTTCGCCTTTTGAATAATCTGGGCCTCAGCGAGTCGGAGCTTGACAAAATCACCCACCAAAACGCACAGAAACTTCTTGGCATATAAATTAAAAGAGTTATGATAATTTGCTTATCATAACTCTTTTTTGTTAGTTGTTAACTGCATGCTGAATAACGGTTGAGGTGGGGCTTAGAGTCATAAACTGATAACCCTCACTGCGCAAATAATCAATCATAGCGGGCAGCGCTTCAACGGTGGTCTTTTTTGCATCGGTATCATGCATCAAAATATTAATTACAGGCTTGTTTTTTGACCCATCCTTAATTTTTTGAAGCAGAGTATCGACGGGCACACCGTTTTTAGAAGCATCGGTCGAGTCAACGTTCCAATCAAAATAAACGTAACCCTCGTCTTTTAGTCGCTGAGTTATTTGAGTCACAACACCCTTTGAATATTGCTTGCTTATGGTGTTGCTTGCGCCACCGGGCAGTCTCATTATCTTAGGCTTTACACCGCAATTTTCATAAATTTTGGCTTCGATTGCATATAAATCCTCAAAATATGCATCGGCAGAGGAATAAATTTTTGAATAGGTGTGGGTCAGCGAATGCATAGCTACTGCGCTGCCTTGCTTTATAATTGCATCGGTTTTGCCGATATGCTTATTGCCGATAACAAAGAAGGTAGCCACGGCATCCTTCTCGGTTAGTATTTTAAGAATTTCTTCAGTGTGCTCAGATGGGCCGTCATCAAAGGTCAGATAGGCGATTTTGGTGTCGGCAGGCTCAAGGGTCTTCTCGTCTCGGCCATTGAGAGGGGTTTTAAGCTCGTTTATGAGTGACTCCTGCTCCTGATTGAGGGTCTGAAGGGTTGCAACCAGCTTGCGATATTTTTTAAGCTCTTCTTCGTATTCAGCTATCTCAGTTTCAGCCTCGCTCAGCTCACCCTTGAGCTTATCGATAGAGTCTTCTTTGCTGTTAAGGCTTTTTTCGAGACTCACAACCTTTTTTGATAACCGGTCTATGCGCCCGTTTTGAGCGTTGATGGTGTATATCGAAAAGCCACCAACTGCTACCAACACAACGCAAAGCACAATGCTCATAATGACGGTGAATTTATATTTAAACAGTTTAGAAATTGTTGCCATTTTAAACCCCTCGCATTACACATCTTTGTATAAATAATGATATCATATCGGTTTACATAAATCAACACAAAAAAAGACCCCACACCTTAAAAAAGTGTGGGGTCAATCGTCCTATCGATAATTATTTCATGTCGAAGGACATGCAGTCGGTGCACTGCTCCATAGTCGGGTTACTCTCGTGAGAGCCAACGAGGATCTTGTCGAGAGTGCAGTAGTTTTTTGCGCCACTGTGGTGACGGCAGTTGGTGACGGTGCACTCAATGCAGGTGTTGCATTTGCAATCCATTGTACATACCTCCGTTTCTTGAAGTACGCTCTTATTATGTGCAGAGAATGGTTTGCTATTCATTTTTTAAAAATTAATTTTGTTTTGAAAAAACACAGCCGCAAAACTCCTGACGATAAAGCCTATATTGCTTTGACAGCTCAATTGAGCGCTTATAGCCCTCTCTCTTTTTAAAGTCGGATGGGAGCCATGCCACCCCAACCTTCTCGCCCAGGTCATAGCCACATCGGTTAATAAACTGAGCATCCTTGTGTGGGCTGACGGTCAGCGTCGTAGCAAATGCGTCAAAGCTACCTTGCTTTGCAAGGCAGGCAGTAACCTCGAGCCTCTCGCCAATGCATTTTTGACAGCGCTCACCACCCTCGGGTGAGCCTTCATAACCCTTAACAGCCTCAAAAAATCGCTCGGGTATGTATTCACCCTCTTTTAGCACAGCACCACCAAGGCTTTCAATAAGCTGTTTTTGAGTTTCAAGTCGGCGCAAATACTCCTCTTTAGGGTGAATGTTGGGGTTGTAAAAAAACACCGTAATGTCAAAATAACGGCTCAAATATTCTATAACGTAGCTCGAGCATGGGCCGCAGCAGCTGTGTAGTAAAATGCGTGGTCGATTATTTAGCCCTGCAATAACCTTGTCGAGCTCAGCCTGATGGTTAACCTTTTGCATTTTAGCCACCCACATATTTACATAGCGTTAGCACAAGGGGCATGGTAACAACCGAAATAACATGCGAGATTGATACCACCTTGCTTGCATATTCGGCATCACCTGAGTATTTTGCCGACAGCATCATAACTATTGCCGCAACAGGAGCGCTTGCAGGTATAACGCAGGCTGAGAGGGCAAGACCCGTCAGACCCATTGCGCGCAAAATAAACATGGTGCAAATGGGCGATACAATCAGTCTCAGCGCAATGGCTAAAAACATTTTGCCCTGACCCTTGCCAACCTTAAGACCTGAGGATGCAAGGTAGTAACCTATAACGATCATCGGTATGGGAGCGTTGAGCGCTGCAAGATGGCGCATAGGCTCAATAACTACCGTGATGGGCGAAATATCAACCCTCAGCAAAAAGAGCAGAATACCACCCACAGCAGGTATAACACCTGGGTTTATAAAAACACGCTTTAGCGAAATTTTTTCGTTAGTCAAAAGGCGCAGACCCACCGTCCAAGCCACAATGTTAAAGACGCCAACATAAACGGTGACCATAAACACACCCTCGGTGCCAAGCACAGCCTGGGTGAGGGGGATAGACATGAAACCACAGTTGCTCATCAAAACGGTCGCAGCGTGTATTTTTGACCTCATATCCTTGCCGAATGCCAAAAAGATAAGACCGATTAAAAATGAAATAACGTGAGCGAGGGTTGCAGCGCCAACTGCGATAAGCAAACGGCTGACGTTTTCACTCGAGAAGGTCACCTCGCCGCCAATAAAAGCCTTGAGTATAACGCAAGGGGTGACAAAATAAATAACAAGGTCGGTCATCTGCTTTGCACCAACGTTTGTGAGCACCTTGCCCTTAGTTAAAACAAAGCCGACTCCGATTAAAATAAATAGTATCAGCACCTGAGTCGATACGTTTAAAAAATATCCAAGCAATGCCTCCATTAACAGGCACCTCCAAAAACGATTACTATGTTATAATGGTGATGGTTAGTCGAAAACAGAAAAGCCTTTCCTGTTTTCGACACAAATTGATGAGTTGCAATGAATGCCCGGCACAATTGAATTTTATTAAATTCAATTGTCTAAGCCGATAAAACGGATAAGCGAAACGCAGTAAAGCGCTTCGCTTAACTAATAATATTATTATAAACCTATCTGCCCATTAATTGCAAGAGAGTAATAAAAAAGATATCCTCATTTTGAGGATATCTTTTTTAATTTTTAGACGGTTTTTAAATTTTCATTAAACAGTTTGCTTATATGATCCCACAAGGATTTGTCGTCTAGCGCATCCAAAGCGCGTCGCTTTTGCAGGTTGAAAGTCCTGAAATCATCCAGTGTATCAGCCTTAAACTCAAAGGTGCGCACCTTATCGGGATAATAATCGTAACCGGTGTAGTAATTATCGGTGTAGTCGTCATATTTTGCAGCCAGTCTGCCGTATTTATTAGCAATTCTTGTAATAACAACAGCCGCTTCTTTTGCAACCTCTTGGTCGTTTGATTTGGTCTGCTCCACAATGTAAGGCACGGCACCGTCGCCAAGGTGAGAGAGATATTTTATGTCAACCTCTTTAAGCTGACCACTCTCATAAGCCTCGGTGTTGTATCTTACAATAACGGTGTTAACATCTGCAAGGGCGATGGTGACCGACATAATTGCGAGCAACGCTGCCGCTACTCTGAAGTAGGGGAATTTCTTTGCTATCATGCGAATGCCAACGCAGATAATAACAATAGCAGCTGCAAGGCAGAATAGCGAGGTATAAACACGCATTTGAGTCAAACCAAAGCGATTCATATACATTACAAGCTTTGCAAAAACGGTCGAGACAATAACGAGCGAGAAGACGCAGATAAACAGGCAAAGCAGACGAACTGCAATGGGTGTTTTGCCGTTTTCGTCTCTGCGGCAGAGGATGTTAGCCAAAGCGATAAGACCAACGTTGATAGCGCAAATGAGAGCCATCTCAAAGAAGCCTCTGCGAGCATACTCAGCAATGGTCATATTAGTGAAGCCGTTGATAAGATAGGTCAGCTGTGAGAGCAGATAAACAAAATAAACGAGAACAACCGATGACAGGAAGGCGCTTACGATAACACTGCTTATAAAGCCCTGGCTCTTTTCAGGCTTTGAGCCGTAGCCCTCGGGTCTGACAAGCTTCTTAACGGCAGCAAAAACAACAGAAAATAAGAAAACAAACAGAACAACGCCAAACAGCGCAGAAAAGAATATTCTGGGTATGTTGTCGACTATCAGGTGGCCAAACAGCGCTTCAAAAGCAGCGTCGGATGAGCTGAGCAGGGGTATGATAATGCAAAGTGCAGGCACAGCGCAGCCAATACCGATTAAGATACTGCCAATCTTCTTTTTAGCACCTGTTTTAGAATCCTCAGAGGTCAAAAGTGAGCGCATGGTAACGGGCATTTTAGAAAAGGGAGTCACAAAGCTGAGGTGAAGCATATCACCCATGTGCTTCCATCCTCGTTTGCCGAGTCTTGCATTGCTGAGCACTGCTAAAACCATCAGCACAAGAGCCCACCAAAAGAGCATGAATTTTGACATGTTAGAAGAATAAAAGCTAAACGAAACGGCAATGGCTGCTGCCGAGGCAGTATAGAGTGAACCTAAAAGGCTCGGGCGATATGCTGTTGCTGTATAAGCATAGGTCAAAATAGCAATACCGCAAAAGGCGATGCTGTGACCCAAATCGAAACCGCTGAAGAGGCCGAAATCTATCCAAAGTACGCTAAACAGCAAAATCAGAATTGCAAAAATCTTGTCTTTATTGCTTGCATCAACACGCTTTATTTTGGGCTTTTCGGGCGCACCGTTAATAATGTTAGCGCTGCCTACCACTGTTGCATGGGCGTTAGATGTAGAGTTCATAATCATCGTCCTTTCTAAATTCCAATATGTCGCCAGGTTGACAATTCAGGGCTTCACATAGGGCGCATAAGGTTGAGAATCGAATAGCCTTCGCTCTGCCGGTTTTTAGTATGGATAGATTTGCAGGGGTAATATCGATTTTTTTTGCAAGTTCACCTGAGGATATCTTTCGTTTAGCCATGACAACGTCAAGGTTAATAATAATTTTCATATCGGCCGTCCTATATAGTCAGTTCAGTTTCATTTTTCATATCAACAGCATAGTTCATAACGTTTTTAATAACCCTCACCACTAAACAGAAAAAGCAAGCGGCAAAGCTTATAATAAGTAACGGAAAATAGAATATGCCGGCAACAAGCGTCACAATTGCAATGTATGCACAGCACCAAGCCAGTGCGCGCAGACGGGTCACGTTGCGCACAATAAATATCTTGCCCTTATTGATTGAGTCTATAAGCCTTATAGAGTTGTAAATGGCAAGACCGCCTGCAGGCACGCAAACGTAAAACACAGTCATAACTATTGCGCCGAGTGACGGGTCGTTACGCATGTAAGTGTAGTACCAATTGATTATCCACGGCATTGTAACGCAAAGCACAGCAAAGCCAATTGCGAGCAAGCCTGTCAGCACAAGGGTGATTCTTGCAGACCAGCTTTTTTTAATCATAATCAGAGCCTCCAAAAAAGAAAACTGCCAAAAGGGAAAAATCCCCTCTGGCAGTATAATAGCA
>JAZRMJ010000296.1:0-4465 GCA_045647445.1 Acutalibacteraceae bacterium
TATTGAAAGGACAAGGTGAGTAAGATGTGATATATTGTAGATAGATTTAAATAAAGGAGAGTCTTTTATGAAACGTTCAGAAATCAACCGTCTGCTTAAAGAAAATGCAGAATTTATCAAAGGCATGGGCTTTAATTTGCCCCCCTTCGCATTCTACACCCCCGAGAAGTGGCAGGAGCTCGGCCACGAATATGACGAGATTCGCAACCACATGCTGGGCTGGGATATCACCGACTACGGCCACGGTGACTTTGAAAAAATCGGTCTTTTTCTTTTCACCATTCGCAACGGCTCTTTGACCGAGCCCGATTGCAAAAAGACCTACGCTGAGAAGCTTCTTATCTCTGACGAGGATCAGTATTCTCCCATGCACTTCCATTGGAACAAGATGGAGGATATTATCAACCGTGGTGGTGGTAACCTGATTGTTGAGGTTTATAACTGCGACGAAAACGAGGGTCTTGCCGACACCGACGTTACCGTTACAACCGACGGTCACGTATACACCGTGCCTGCAGGCACAAAGCTTTGCCTTAAACCCGGCGAGAGCATCACCCTCCCCCCCAAGCAGTATCACGCATTTTGGGCCGAAAAGGGCACAGGCAAGGTGCTGATTGGTGAGGTTTCGATGGTTAACGACGATAACACCGACAATCGCTTTTATGAGCAGATGGGTCGCTTCCCCTCCATTGAAGAGGATGAGGCTCCCCTCTATCTGCTGTGCAACGAATATCCGAAAGCGAAGTGAGCAAAATGAAGATTACCGTTTTTGGTGAGATTCTGTGGGATGTGTTTGACTCAGAGCGCAAAATCGGTGGCGCTCCCTTTAACTTCGCCGCTCACACGGTCAAACTCGGCGGCGATGCGCAATTAGTGTCTGCCGTTGGCAAGGATGAGCTTGGCGAAGCAGCAATTGAGGCTGCAAAAGCGCTCGGCATTAAACCTGATAGCATTTCGGTTATCGACAAGCCCACAGGCTACTGCAAAGTAACCCTAAACGACGGCACTCCATCATACAATTTGGTGCAAGGGGTAGCTTATGACCACATACCCATGCCGAGTGAAAAATGCGATGGCAAGGCCTTTTATTTCGGCACTCTTGCTCAGCGAAACGAGGCTTCTGCCAAAACCCTGAGTCGACTTCTTGAGGGCGATTTTGATGAGGTTTTCTTTGATATTAACATCCGTCAAAATTATTATAACGACCAGATGATTGACCACTCACTCAAGTCGGCTACCATACTCAAAATCTCTCGTGAAGAGATTGAGGTTTTGGGCATAGAGGGTGATGAGCAGACTATCTGCAAAGAGCTTACAAAAAGATATAGCAATTTAAAGCTTATCATTGTGACCCTCGATAAAGACGGTGCATTCGTTTATCGCTGTGAGAGTGGTGAGGTTATCTATTCGCCAAAGCCTCAGAGCAAGGCTATATCTACCGTTGGCGCAGGCGACTCATTCTCGGCATGTTTTTTGTGCCACTATCTTGAGGGTGAGAGCATTGAGGATTGCCTCTACAAAGCAACTGCTCTATCAGACTTTGTTGTAACTCAGCTTGGCGCTGTGCCCGACTACACCAACGAGTTAAAGGCAAAAATATCGCTGTAAACAAAAAGAGGAAGATGACCGTCATCTTCCTCTTTTTTATTTGTTTATCAGTTTCTCTTTTGCAGGAAAATAACACTCGGTGAACACCCTGTCATCATGATTTCTGAAAAATATGCCGTAGGAGTTATCATCATAGATATGCAAAAACACGCTTCGGCATTTGAGACCTCTAACATGCTCAAAACTCGATACGTTTATTTGAGGAATATCGTGGTGCTTTGTCCAGCTTATGCGCTGATAGGGGCTATCCCCTGCCCACGCAAGGTCACCGATATGGGCGTGACCGTAAAAATGCAATTTAACGTTATCGGGTAGGGGCATAATATTATCAAACAGCCTTGACTCTCTGCTGCCGCCTGCAAAGGAGTAGTGAGATGCTGTGATTATGGGGCAACCCTCACTCGCCATCTCTTGCTTTAAATTTTGGAGCAATTCAATATGGGGATAAGCCTCTTTATCACCGTGAATTTCACCGTGGGTAGTATCCCACCGTTTATCGGGTGCGATGTGGTCGGTCAAAAAATAGACCATGTGGTCACCGAGCTTCACCTTAAAATAGGGGTCAGAAAAGCTCTCTGCCGTGTGCCACCCATTATGGGACTTGACCATCTCGTAGGACGGGATATAAACCTCGCCCTCGCAATTTCTTGAATAGTCAAGGTCGTGGTTGCCTGCAACGTAGCACAGAGGGATGTTCAGCGCACCAAACGCATCCTCCTGCAAGGCGCAAATTTGCTCAATGACCTCAAGGTTATCACCCTGAATACAGTCACCGAGATACCACACCATGTCGGAGCTTTCGCCAAGATTATGATAATCTTCCATCGCAATATCGATGCACTCCTTAGCACAATCCAGCCTTGATTGTTGCAAATCAGACATTATCCACACTTTGTGTTTTGCCCGTTTCAACGACTCACGATATATATAATCATACATTTCCCTTGCCCCCCTTATATGTTCTGAATTTTATCACACTTTTAGCCGATATTCAACCCTATCGACTTGACAAGATGCATTATCGGTGCTATACTTATCGAACAATTGTTCGATAAGTGTGAGGTGTTTTGTCTGGATAGGGTGATTTTGCACAGCGACTGCAACAACTTTTACGCTTCGGTTGAGTGCATGCTCAACCCTCAGCTTCAGGGCAAATTCGTTGCCGTTGGCGGCAATGAAGAGGAGCGTCACGGCATTATACTTGCTAAAAACGAAGCTGCAAAACGCATGGGGGTCAGGACGGGTGAAACGCTGTGGCTCGCAAAACAAAAATGCCCCGAACTGATTATAGTGCCGCCTCACTATGAAAAATATATTGGAATATCGGCTGCGACCCGAGAGATTTATCACGACAACACAAATCAGGTTGAGCCCTTCGGACTCGACGAGGCTTGGCTCGATGTGACGGGTGAGGATGGGCTCACGGCTGCAAAACGCATAAGCGACCGAATTAAAAAAGAGCTTGGCATAACCGTCAGCATCGGAGTCAGCTTTAACAAGGTTTTTGCAAAGCTCGGCAGCGACTACAAAAAGCCCGATGCGATAACCGTTATAAGCCGAGAGAATTTTCGCACCATTGCTTGGGGGTTGCCTGCAAGCGACCTGCTTTATGTGGGTCGGGCTACGGGTGAGCGGCTCGACCGAATGGGGGTGCGCACCATTGGGGATATTGCAAGGCTACCCCTTGAGGTTATGCATAACCGATTCGGCAAAACAGGCGATATGCTGCATCGCTTCGCCAACGGTGAGGATAACTCCCCCGTTGCTCTATTCGGTGAGGTGCCCCCTGTCAAAAGCGTGGGCAACTCAATAACCACCGTTCGTGACCTTGTTTGCAGAGAGGATATGCTGAGGGTGATGACGGTGCTTTGTCAATCGGTGGCAATGAGGCTCAGAGCCGGTGGCATAAGGGGTCGCAGGGTGTCGGTATATATGCGCACGAATGAACTTGTGCATTGCTCAAGGCAGACCACCCTTGCTGACTACACCAATAGAGAAAAGGATATACTGAGCGCCGTTATGGAGATAGTAGACAGTGAGCATGACTGGCGCATACCCCTTCGCTCGGTTGGGGTGAGCGTATCTAAACTGACCACCGAAAACGCTGAGCAGACCACCCTCTTTTATGACCCCTACAAGAGAGAGCGAGAGGATAGGCTGACAGCTGAGGTTGACCGATTAAAGCTCAAATACGGCAAGGCAATTATCGTGCCTGCGACGGTGCTTGCCGACCCTGAGCTGACTGCCTTTGAATACGGCACACGCTTTAACCCCTTTGGCATACGCTCAGGGCAGTCGATGGATGCTACCGACCCCGATTTTTCGCAAAAAACAATATAAATTCAGACATTTTTGCTTTGAATTTTACTGATTGTATTTTTGCAAAAAGATAATAAAATTTACATTTTGTATTTATTACAAAACTATTAACATTCGCGCTTTTTCATGCTTTACTGTATACATAATTTTTGAAAATTCGACCGTTTTTGAGTCTTCAACAGTTCAAAACCCTTGATTTTAACCCGATTTTTCACATTTTCCACAGAGTTTTCAACAATGCATTATGTTAACATGTGGATATTACAAGATGTTATATTTGTCGATTTTTTCTTATTGAAGATGCAAAAATTTGCATCTTTAGAGCGCAAAATGAATAAACTCTGTTTTTTGCTCCAAAAATACCCTTAAAGAGGCGTTTTAAGGAGTGATTAGCCATGCTAAGAGGAGTAAATCGCAGGGTTGTTGAGGTCAATGAATGTAACAGCAAATTCTTTGAAAGAGCTATATTTTTTGTAAGACCCAATGCGCAAATTAAAAGCGATGCGACCCTAAAAAATGAGGCAGACAGCATCATCGC
>JAZRMJ010000297.1:0-2383 GCA_045647445.1 Acutalibacteraceae bacterium
TGCAACGCGAATGAGCATCATATAAGACATTTGAGCGTTGGCGATATCGGTAGTAAGGCGTGTTACAAGGGATGAGGATGAAAACTTATCGATATTTTCGAAGGAGTAGGATTGAATTTTGTGGAATACGTCGTGTCTCAGGTTTCGGGCAAAGCCTGCTGAGGCTTTGGCACCTGTGAGAGCAGCAACTCCACCACAGGTTAGCGATAAAGTCGCCATCAAAACAAGCAGAAGACCTATTTGAGTTATTTCGATAACTCCTGCTCCATCCTTAATGCGATCGATGAGGTTGGCAGTGATAAAGGGGATGAACACCTCTATTGCCACTTCGCCCACCATTAAAAAGAGTGTGACGATGGTCGCAGATTTGAACTCTCGCACACATTTAAGCAGCCTTTTAATCATATTGGTTGAGGTTCCTTTCACTTTGCTTTAAAGAGCGTTTATATTATTAATTAAATAATTAACAGATTAATTATATCACTTATACCCTCAAGGTCAAGGATATTTTTTGTAAAAACTTTGTTAATATGTAGCCGAAATTAAAAAGGCCTTGCTCACTGCAAAGCCTTTTATAATTATTAGTCGCAGAGGGTTGCTGCCATGACAGCCTTTATGGTATGCATTCTATTCTCGGCTTGGTCAAAGACAATAGACTGCTCACTCTCAAAGACCCCGTCGGTAACCTCCATGCAAGTCAGACCGAAGCGATCAAATATCTTTTGACCTGTGGTGGTGTTGAGGTCGTGAAATGCGGGCAGACAATGCATAAAGCGACACTGCTCACCTGCATTATCCATAACAGCCTTGTTGACCTGATAGGGTGAGAGCTGCTCAATTCGCTCCTGCCATACCTCGTCGGGCTCACCCATTGATACCCAAACATCGGTATAGATAACGTCGGCTCCCTTGGTTGCGCTCAACACATCCTCATTAAATTCGAGGATAGCGCCCGTCTCGCTTGCTACTGCCTGACACTCGGCAATAAGCTCGGCATCGGGGAAATATTTTTTGGGTGCGCAGGCTACAAAATGCATGCCCATTTTGGCACAGCCGACCATAAGTGAGTTGCCCATATTGTAACGAGCGTCGCCCATATAGACAAGCTTTTTGCCCTTGAGGCTGCCAAAATGCTCCTTGATGGTCATAAAGTCAGCAAGAATCTGGGTGGGATGGAATTGGTCGGTAAGTCCGTTCCACACGGGGACTCCTGCGAGCTCAGCCAGTTTCTCGACAATTTCTTGACCGAAGCCACGATACTCGATGCCGTCAAACATTCTGCCGAGCACTCGGGCCGTATCGGCAATAGATTCTTTTTTGCCAATCTGTGAGCCTGTGGGGTCAAGATAAACGGGGTGCATGCCCAAATCGGCTGCTGCTACCTCAAAAGCACAACGAGTGCGAGTGCTGGTCTTTTCAAAAATCAGGGCAATATTTTTACCCTCGCACATGCGATGAGCCTCGCCGTTAACCTTTTTTTGTTTAAGCTCTAACGCAAAGTCAATGAGCGATTCAATCTGAGTGGGGGTTAAATCAAGCAGCTTTAAAAAGCTTTTTCCCTTTAATGAAAACATAATATCCTCCAGACAAGAGTTATTCTCGAACAATTATACACATTAAAAACACCTTTGTCAATGGCAGATAACAAAGACCCGACCGAGGTTAATCGATCGGGTCTTTATCAGATTAATTAGTTTTTGCTAATAGCTTCAAAGCGATAACCGTATCTTGCGGCATACTGCTCAAACAGACCGTTATCAAACGACTTCATAAGAAGCTCTGCACCAAGACCATTGAATGCATCGGATGCAATTTTAGCCTGTTTGCCATCGCTGCTTGCAGTGAAGTAAATTTCGTTAACGATGGTTATGGTCTCAAGACCTGAGCCTGCAAATGCTTGGTTGCGGATTCTGACAACGCCTGCGGGAACGGTAAATTCCTTGAGAGAGGTGCAGTTTCTGAAGACATGTGAGTTGATAAGGGTGCAGTTCTTGCTGAACTGAACGTTTGCAAGAGAGGTACAATCCATAAATACCTCGTAACCGGTGTAGATTACAGATTCGGGAAGAACTATGCTCTCGATCGCTGCACAACCCTTGAATGCTCTGTTATGAATCTGCTTAAGGGTTGAGGGGAAGGTGAAGGTGGTCAGTTTGTAGCAATTCTGGAATGCCTTTGAGCCAATCTCTTCAAGACCTTCGTTGAACTGAACCTCTTTAAGAGCCTTACAATCGTAGAAGACCTCGTAGCCGGTGGTCTTAACGTCTTTGCCGAATACTACGGTAGAAGTATGGTTCAGACCACGGAACAAGCGATTGCCGAGGTGGGTGATGCCATCGCCGATGACTATCTTATCGATATCCCATCTGAGCTCTACGAAGGG
>JAZRMJ010000298.1:0-13833 GCA_045647445.1 Acutalibacteraceae bacterium
CAAAACAAAAACTCCTCTGTGCGATGCACAGATGATTTTTATATACGAAACACGCCTGCAATATTAAAATGAAGACGGTATAAGTTTTTAAATCCTATTTTGTTTTTAAAACAAATGCTGTTACCACTATGCTCAATAATGAAAAAATTATAGAATATGCACAAAGTATGAAAATTTCGCCTATTTGTTTAAGGCTACCATATTTGCTTTGTATGTTCTTATTCTTTTTCATTTCAATCACCATCCAACATTGTATAAGAAAAGGTAGGCACATGATGGGTTTCATGCGCCTACCTTTTTACTATTGCATAAAACCGGTAGATGTTTTTTAGTTTAACACGGCATAGCCGATATTCAAGTATAGCGCAAAAAGACACCACAAAAGATAGGGTAGCATCAATCGGCCTGAGGTGGAATTAATCTGACCAAAACGCACCACGGTTAGAGCAACTGCTACGATAAGAGCAAGCAGCACTACAACCGAGAGCCACAGCCATCCGAACCTAAAAAATACAAGCACCCACAAAAAGTTTAGTATTAACTGAATGTAGTAAATTTGCATTGCTTCTCGTTTGTCATAGGAATGGGTAATTTGAAGGTAGTAGACGGCTACACCCATTAGGATATAAAGCACCGTCCACACTAGAGAAAAGACCCAACCGGGTGGCACAAGAGGTGGCTTTTTGAGCAGATTAAATGCTTCTGCACCAGTTGCGACCACTATTGACCCGACTATACCCACAATAAGAGGTAGCGCAAGGCTCATAGCCAGCAAACGCAGATTGACCGTTTTGACCTTCATAAACAACTCCGTTCTGCCTGATAAAGAGGCGCTTTGTTGTTTATTTATATTCGCTCAAAGGTTGATTGATAACCTTTTATCGGTCTATAACTCGAAGAAACTTTTGAATTTCTTTGTTTGTGCCGCCAACCAGAACCGACATATCATCGGTCAGGACGGTATCTGCCGAAATAGACATGCTGAGCTTTCCATCCTTCTTGATGGCGATAATATTTATATCATGCTTTCTGCGAATATCAAGCTGAACAACCGTTTTGCCATGCCACTGAGAGGGCACAGACAGCTCATAAATTGAATTGTTTTCATCAAGCTCGATATAATCAAGAATGTTATCGGAGGTATAACGAATTGCTACCCAAGCTGCAAGCTGTTTCTCGGGGTAGATAACATCATCTGCTCCGTTGCGAAGCAAAAACTTTTGGTGAACGTCACTTGCCGCATGGGTGACAATCTTGCGCGCACCAAGCTCCTTGAGCAAAGCAGTGGTTTGAAGGGAGCTTTCAAAGTTATCGCCCACAGCCACTATGCACAAATCGTAGTTATCTATGCCAAGTGAGCTCATAAACTCCTCGTCGGTGCTGTCACCAATCTGTGCATTAGTAACGTAGGGCAGAATATGGTTAACACTTTCTTCGCATTTGTCAACTGCCATAACCTCATAATTAAGTTCATTAAGTTTAACTGCGATATGCTTACCAAAATCTCCCAGGCCTATCAGCAATACTGATTTCATAATGTTTTGCTCCTTTTATCCAACTGTTATTTTTTCTTCGGGCAGCTTTGAATGGGTCACAACGCTGCCCGGCAGAGTTGCAAATATGAGTGTCAAGCCGCCTACCCTGCCGAAAAACATCAGCATTATCAATATCGTGCGTGATACTGCGCCAAGCGTTGGTGTAACGCCAAGGGTCAATCCGACCGTTCCGACAGCTGATGCCGTTTCAAATATGCAGGTCATAAAGGGTAGCCCCTCGACAGCACTTATAACACAGGTTCCTACAACCAAAAGAAAGATATACATAGTTACAATGGCTGCAGCATTGCGCACTACAGAATCGTTGAGTCTGCGACCAAAGAGCTGCGCTGCTCCCTTTTTGCGAAAAGATGAAAGGGCAGTCGCTCCCATTACGGCAACGGTAGTGGTTTTAAGGCCACCTGCAGTTGAGCCCGGTGAGCCACCGATAAGCATGAGCACCACCATAACCATTATGCCAACTTCACTAAAGAGGGTCAAATCGGCAGTGTTAAAGCCGGCAGTTCGAGCAGTAACCGATTGAAAGATAGAAAACAAAAGTCTTTTATCTATCGGCAATTGGTTGTATTCAAAAAAGAAAAAGTAGATTGCGGGCAACAAAATCAAAAGACCCGATACGGTCAATATGACCTTGCTTTGCATTCTGTATTTTTTTATGCGAAACTTATTGGTTTTAATATCATCCCAAGTGAGAAAGCCGAGACCACCGATAATTATCAGCAGCATAATGACGATATTAAACAAAACATCGGTTCCGTACATCATAAGGGATGAATCCTTAACGCCCTCGTCAATCAAATCAAAACCGGCGTTGCAAAAGGCTGAAATTGAGTGAAAAAAGGAATACCATATACCTTTTAAAACACCGTGATTTTTACAAAAGGAGGGTGCAAGACCAATAGCGCCGATAAGCTCAATAACAAACACCGAGCGAAGCACAAAGCCTGTGAGCCTGACTATTCCACCGACCTTGGGGGCAGATATAGCCTCTTGCATAGCGCTACGCTCTTTGAGCCCTATGCGCCTGCCTGACAATAGAGCAAGACCGACCGACGCCGTTACAACACCAAGACCACCTATTTGAATCAAGGTCAATATAACTGCCTGACCAAAGCTTGACCAATAGGTAGCAGTATCCTGCACGACAAGACCTGTAACGCAAACGGCTGAGGTAGTGGTGAAAAGAGCGTCGCCAAAAGAGGCTCCACCCTTATCGACAGTCGAAATCGGCAACATTAAAAGCAGAGTGCCGACAAGTATAAGAGCTGCAAAACCCAATATTATTGTTTGAGAGGTGCTCAGCCTTATTCGCTTGTTTTTTAGCATAAAATCATCTCCGATTAAATGAGTGAGTCAACAGCTAGCAAAACTCCGATTTTAGCGCTGTGGAAGTTGAGTCCACCCTGAAGCCATGCAGCATAGGGCTCTCTGAGGGGAGCATCGGCTGACAATTCACTTGTTGCACCGAGAGTGAAGCTGCCACACGCCATTATGATATCGCAATCATATCCGGGCATTTCGCTCGGGTCGGGTCTAAGGAAGGAATCAACCGGCATTCCCTTTTGCAGACCTCTGCAGAAATCAACAAGTCGCTCGGGTGTGCCCAGAGTGAGGGTCTGGATAATATCAGCTCTTTTATCTTGCCAATGGGGTGAAACGTCAAAGCCGAGCTTTTCGAGCAGGCAGGCCGAGTAGACGGCAGTTTTGACTGCTTCGCCCGTCAGGTGGGGTGCGCTGAACAGACCCATAAACAGCTCTCTTGAATGGCCGAGGGTTGCGCCAATCTCGCTACCTGCACCGGGCACGGTCAGACGATATGAGCATTGCTCGACCAAATCGACTTTGCCCGCAATGTAACCACCTGTGGGAGCGATACCACCACCAACGTTTTTGATAAGTGAGCCGACCATCAAATCTGCACCGACGTCGCTCGGTTCTCTTGTTTGAACAAACTCGCCATAGCAGTTATCGACCACAACGGGAGTTTTAGGCGCGATTCGTTTTGAGATTGATACAATGCGCTCAATATCTTCAACGCTCAAAGATGGGCGCAAGCTATATCCGCGAGAGCGCTGAATGTAGACTATTTTGAAGGTACCGCTGCTGAGCTTTTGCTCGATGCCGTCAAAGTCGACGGTGCCATCCTCAAGGAGAGGAACCTCGTCGTAGCCGACACCGAATTCTTTGAGTGAGCCTGAGGATTCGCCGTTGATACCCAGCACGCCTAAAAGGGTGTCGTAGGGCCTGCCGGTAACGCAGAGCATGGTATCGCCCGGTCGAAGCAAACCAAAAAGAGCTACCGTCAGAGCATGGGTGCCACTAACAAAGTTGTGGCGCACTATTGCCGATTCTGTGCCGAGCGCTGTTGCAGCAACAAGGTCGATAACCTCGCGGCCTCTATCGCCATAGCCATAGCCCGTTGAGCCGACAAAGTGAGACTCGCTGACTCCGTTTGAGATAAAGGCATTGAGCATTTTTGCTTGATTGTATTCGGTTATCTCGTCTATATCTTTAAAGCGCTCCGAAACGGTTGCCATGACCTCTTTATCCAGCTCGACAAGTCGGTCGGATATATTAAAAAAAGGATTTCGCATTAAAAAACATCTCCATCATATAAATAATGTAGACCACAGGGTTTAAAGCCGTGGTTAACATAAAACTTTACTAGTTGGTTTTCAGCCAAAACAAATATCTTTTTAGCTTCGGCCGATATTATTTGATTTAAAAGGGTTGATGCGCTCCCCTCACCCCTATAGTCAGGGTGGGTGCATAGGCCAACAATTAAAGAAGCATCGTCGGTTAAATGGGCACATAAGGCTGATGCTGAATTGCAGGCTACTGCCGATGATGAGTGACGCACTCTATGCGACATATCGGCATACCACACATCAAACTCAGGCATAGCAAAAGAGGTTGACATAATGCCATACACCTCTTTTAGCGATTGGTCTAGGTCAATATGTATGCCCCCAGTTTTAACTAACTGGTTGACGGGGGTAGCATTATCAATAGGCAGGGGTAGATTTGACAGCACCGAGCGAGCACCTATCGCACGGACAAACTCGCACACCTCACCTAAATCGGCAGAAGCTGTAGCGCAGAGGGTCATATCCCCATCCATGCTACTAACAAGGGCTGTGGGTGTATCGCCATCAAACTGCGCCCAGAAAAGAGCGAGGTTGTAGCCGTTATAAGCATTAAACAGTGATATTATCCTGACCGATGAAGCACAGATTGGTGCAAATCGGTCAGGCAGACTCTCAATAAGCTTAATCATAGCTTGCCTGATGCGATAACGTTTAGCATCTCTCGAGCGAGGACAAGCTGACACTTTGCATCCTCGAGGGAGATAACTCCTGCAGATGAATGAAGGTAACGGCAAGGCACCGACAATGAGAGGGTGCGCACTCCTCCACAGGTGAGGTGGATGGCTGACGCATCGTTGCCACCACTTGTTGCCGATTTGGGCTGAGCCTTGATACCGATTCTTTTTGCAGTATCAAAGGCTGAATCAAACAGCTTACGGTCATAGAGGGTGCCTGAATCCATAAAGGAGATAACAACGCCCTCGTTAACGGCGCACACTCTTTGATTGGTTGCAACATCGGGTATATCGGCGGCAGTAGTTGCCTCTAAAACGATGGCAAAATCGGGATTTACAGTATAGGTATCGACTCTTGCTCCTCGACAGCCGACCTCCTCCTGCACAGAAAAGGTGAAGTAGGCATCATAGTCTATACCCTCGGCAATAAGAGCCATCATAACTGCACAGCCGACACGGTCATCAAGCGCACGGCTGAGTATCATGCCCTCGCCAAAATCGGAGCATTGGCTATAGAAGGTGCCTATATTCCCTACTCGCACGTGATTTAAAGCATCTTCGGCACTAACAGCACCAATATCGATGGTTAGGCTATCCTTTGAGGGCATTTTTGATTTTTCGTCGCCCGACAAAAGGTGAATGGGTCTTGTTTGAATAACGCCGATGGTATCGCCTATTATGATGCGTTTTGAAACAAGGGATTCGCAATTTATGCCACCAACTGTAGCAAAACAAAGTGAGCCATCGGAATTAATAGCAGTGATGATAACCCCCACCTCGTCAACATGGGCATCAAGCTGAACCTTGCACTCTGCTCGATTAGCGCCTCTAACAAAGGCAATGAGGTTGCCGAGAGGGTCGATAACACAGCTCTCGCATTTTGATTCAATTTCGCTTTTTATATAGTCGATAACGCTCGACTCCATACCGGAAGGAGCGTTGAATTCGCACAGCTTTTTAACATATCTCTCAAGCATAAATCACACCTCTTTTGCACAAACGTAGGCTGTCATAAGATCAATAACGCTCTCTACGTCTTTTAGGTCAACCAGCTCGCAACAGGTGTGCATATTTCTGAGGGGGATGGAGAGGAGCGCACACTTAACTCCACTACGGCTGATGGTTATAACATCGGCATTGGTGCCGGTTGAGCCGCCCATTGCCTCGGTTTGGTGAGGGATATTATTTTGGTTGCAGATGGCAAACATTTTATCGGTCATGGGGCGATTAAGTATGGGCGATACGCCAATCATTACGCCACCTGAGAGCTTGCCGCATTCTTGAGGTTTCATGCCCTGACCGTCGCCAAAGGAGACGTCGACAACGATTGCCTCTTGGGGTTCCAAAGAATATGCCAAGGTGCGAGCACCACGAAGGCCAAGCTCCTCCTGACTAGATAAGGATACAATTAAGGTGCAATCGGGGGTTGCTTTGGCAATGCGTTTTGCAGCTTCTATAACGGCAGCAACGCCCACACGGTTATCGAGCGATTTGCCTGTGATACGGCCGTTAAGCAGTTCGCAAGGCTCACAATCGAAGCTGACCCTATCCCCTACTCTGACAAGCTCTGAAAGACGCTCGGCAGTTAATCCACAATCGATAACGAGGCTATCGATATCGGGAGCCTTCTTTTGGTCGGCTCTTAGATGGGGTGGCATAGAAGCAAAAACGCCCTTCACCGGCTTTTTGCCGTGGATGGTAACCGTTTGATTAATAACGGTACGCACATCAATCCCACCGCACTTTGCGACACGCAAAAATGAACCGTCAACAGCAGTCACGACAAAGCCTATCTCGTCAATATGGGCGTCGAGCATAACCCTGCGATTGCCATTGCCGATAACGCAACAGACACCACCCATATCGTCGGCTTTAGTTTCGCCTAGTGGCTTGAGAAGCTGACGGGCTACATCGAGAGCGCCATCTAATCCATTGACGCCTGAGGCAGAGGATAGCTCAAAAATTATATCCTTTAAACTCATAATAAAACTCCGTTCGCAAAAAGCGCCCGTGGGCGCTTTTTAAAGGTCATTCACTAAATTTTTAAAGTGTTTGCCGCGCAATTCAAAATTAGCATAGGCATCAAAGCTCGCACATGCAGGGCTGAGGGTAACAATATCACCCTCGCTTGAATTATCGTGAGCTTTTTTAACGGCATCGGCAAGGCCGTCGGCTCTGATAATCTCGATGCCTGAGGTTTCGTAGCCCTCGGCATTTTTGACCACTGCCTCAATCTTATCGGCAGTGGTGCCGGTTAGGATGAGCAGACGAACTTTATTGATAATATGAGGTACAAGTGGCTCAAAGGGGATATGTTTATCATAGCCACCTGCAATAAGCACAACCTTGCGATCAAAGGCTGCAAGACCTGCAATGGTGCGAGTGGGGCTTGTTGCGATAGAATCGTTGTAGTAACGAACACCATCAAACTCACGCACATACTCTATGCGATGCTCAACGCCTGTGAATTCACGGGCAGTTTTGGCAATATTCTCGGCAGATACATAACCCCATACAGCAGAAATTGCGGCGAGGAAGTTCTCAACATTGTGCTCACCGAGAACTTTAATATCAGAGCGATGCATAACGGGGGTTTGACCGTTTTTGTCGCACATATAGAGCACACCGTCGGCTCCGTAATAAGCTCCGTTAGCGACCGGCTTTGAATAGCTGAACATAACCATTTGACCACGAACGTCGTTTTCAAATCCGGCAGTTATCTGATTATCAGCATTGAGGACGGTGCGAGAGAATGCATTTTGATGAATCATAATGTTGCGCTTTGCCTCGATATATTCATCCATAGTTTTATGAACGTCGAGGTGGTTGGGTGCAACATTGGTAATAACGCTGACGTTGGGACTCTTTCGCATAGATATTAGCTGGAAGGAGGATAACTCAACGACTGCGCAATCATCGGCATCAATCTCGTCAATCAGGGGCAAAAGCGAAATACCGATGTTGCCACCGAGGTGAACCTTGTAGCCCTGAGTTTCGAGCATTTTAGCGATAAGGGTTGTGGTAGTGGTCTTGCCGTCTGAGCCGGTTACTGCAAAAAGCTTGCAGGGGCAAAGGTCAAAGAAAACCTCAATCTCTGAGGTGACCACGATACCACGGCGGCGTGCTTCGATTAGCTCAGGCAGGAAGAAATTCATACCCGGGGTACGGAAGATGATATCAACATTAAGATTTTTGAGGTAATCTGCGCCCAAAATGAGGCTGATCCCTGCTTTTTCAAGCTCGTCGGCAGTTTGACCTAACTGCCCACGAGAGCGACGGTCGCAGGCGTAAACATCGGCTCCTAATTTTTTAAACTTATATATGAGGGGAAGATTGCTGACACCGACACCACAAAATGCAATTCGCTTGCCAATAATGCTTTCGTAGAATTTTTGTAATTTATAGTACATGGTATGTACACTATCCTTTCATAGTCAAGTAGCTATATGGGATTATTATACCAAATAAGTGCAACAAATACAACCTATTTTAAATATAAATAAAGCACCACGCGCAGATAATTGCGAGTGGTGCTTAGACTTAGTTTTTAAGGCTCTGAAGGGGTGCAGGCAATCTGCCGCCACGATTAATAAACACGGCTGGAGAAGCAGTGTTGACCTTCATAACGGGGCCACCACCGAGCAGACCACCAAAGGACAGCTCCTCACCGACTCCCTTGCCGATTGCAGGGATAAGGCGAACAGCAGTAGTTTTGGAGTTGACCATGCCGATTGCAGCTTCGTCGGCAATTATGCCTGAGATGACCTCAGAGGGGGTATCGCCGGGGATGTTAATCATATCAAGACCGACTGAGCAAACAGCAGTCATAGCCTCGAGCTTTTCGATAGTGAGAGCTCCACTGCGAGCAGCATCAATCATACCTGCATCTTCGGTAACGGGGATGAATGCACCTGACAGACCACCAACGTGGGAGGATGCCATTACGCCGCCCTTTTTAACTGCGTCGTTAAGCAAAGCGAGACAAGCAGTGGTGCCACAAGCGCCACAGCTCTCAAGACCCATTTGCTCAAGGATATGAGCTACAGAGTCGCCAACGGCAGGGGTAGGAGCGAGTGACAGGTCAACAATACCAAAAGGCACGCCGAGTCTTGCTGATGCCTCTTGAGCGACAAGCTGACCCATGCGAGTGATTTTAAATGCAGTGCGCTTAATAAGGTCGGCGACTTCGCTGATATCGGCGCCAGGGCCGAGCTTAGCAAGAGCAGCGCGAACAACACCGGGGCCTGAAACGCCGACATTGATTACGCAGTCAGCCTCACCGACACCGTGGAATGCACCTGCCATGAAGGGGTTATCTTCGGGGGCGTTGCAGAAAACAACCAACTTTGCTGCACCGATGCAATCTCGGTCAGCAGTAAGCTCTGAGCAACGGCGAATAACCTTGCCCATCATTGCAACAGCATCCATATTAATGCCAGCTTTGGTTGAGCCGATATTGACCGATGAGCAAATATGCTCAGTAGTAGCAAGAGCTTCGGGGATACTGTTGATAAGCTCAATATCGCCATGGGCAAAGCCCTTTTGAACGAGAGCGCTGTAGCCACCGATAAAGTTAACTCCGACCTGGCAAGCAGCCTTCTCAAGGGCGCGAGCAAACTTGGTCAAATCAGCATTGGGGCATGCTGATGCAAGCATTGCGATGGGGGTAACCGATATGCGCTTATTGATAATCGGGATACCATAGGTCTTTTCGATTTCTTGGCAAACGGGCACAAGATTGCCTGCATAGCGAGTAATCTTATCGTAGACCTTTTGGCAAGCTGCATCAATAGAGGGGTCGATACAATCAAGCAAAGATATACCCATCGTGACGGTGCGTATATCAAGATGCTCATCTTGTATCATAGTTATTGTTTCAAGTATATCTTTCGTGTTAAGCATGAGCCTCTCCTTAAATCAAATGCGATGCATGGAATTAAAGATATCCTCATGCATTACATGAACACTCAAATTATTCTCTTTGCCGATAGTAGCTGCCATATCGGAAAACTCAGAAAAACTGCCTGACATTTCGTCGATATTGCAGAGCATTATCATGCAAAACAAATCTTGCATAACGGTCTGGGTAACATCGATAATGTTAACGTTTTTTTCTGCGCAAAGGCCTGATACCTTTGCAAGTATACCTACTGTGTCTTTGCCGACGACGGTAATAACTGCTTTCATAAATTTAAACCTCCGAGCATTGATTGATACAATTTTATCATATAATTTTCAAAAAAGAAACACCTTTATTCAAAGTTATTGTATTTTTTATAGGTTTATGATATAATCGTTTAAATAAATCAATTTTTTGGATAAAACTACAACACAGAGGGTGACTTATATGCAAACTCCCATCATGCGCGCTGACGATGAAGAGCGTAATCGCGTTTATGAGCTCAGCAGTGAGCAGAAAAAAGCATTCACAGTTATGGCTTTAATTCAAGTCGCTATGACTGTGATAACCTACATTTTGTTTGCTTTGCAGGCTGTGACCGGCATTAAATATGGTGTTGGCTGCATACCCACGGTAATCATATTTATGGTCATATACCTCAACTTTCTCAAGCTTGCAGGCTACGTTGCCGATTGTGGTATATCGGTAGGCTGGATTAAGGCTATGCGCATACTAAGCCCTATCGCCTATTTGATTGCATTCGTTTTGTGCGTTATCACCCTTGTTGGTTAATTCAGATTATTTTACTAAAGGAGTTTTTTAAAATGAAAGAACGTCTTTTAAATCTAATAAGTGAAGATGCTCGCTACACCTCTGCTGAGCTTGCTACAATGCTCGGAGTGACCGAAGAAGAGGTTTGCGCTGCTGTTGCCGAGCTTGAGGCAGACGGAATTATCTGTGGTTACAAAGCCCTTATCGACTGGGCAAGTGTTGACGATAAGCACATTACTGCTATGATTGAAATTAACGTTACCCCTCAGGCAAACGCAGGCTTTGAAGAAATTGCTGAGCGTATTGCAGAGTTTGAATACGTTGAGTCGGTCTATCTTATGTCGGGCGGTTACGACCTTTGCGTTACCGTAACCGGTCAAACCTTCCAGAAGGTTGCTATGTTTGTTGCAAAGCATTTAGCCAGCATGAATGAAGTTACCTCCACCGCTACCCATTTTGTGCTCCGTCGCTATAAGGACATGGGCGTTAAGATGTGTGTTCATCCCGACGATAGGGGGACCGTTTCGCTGTAATGGATTATAACAAGATATTAAACCCCGATGTGGTTAACATAACACCGTCGGGTATTCGCAAATTCTTCGATATTGCAGCCGACATGAAGGATGTTATTTCGCTTGGTGTTGGTGAGCCTGATTTTGCTACACCGTGGCATATTCGCCAGGCCGGTATTGAAGCTATACAACGCAAAAAGACCCGTTACACCTCTAACAGTGGTCTTATTGAATTACGCCATGAAATTGCAAACTACATGAAGCGCCGATTCGAACTTGATTATTGCGGTGACACCGATGTGCTTATTTCAGTTGGTGGCAGTGAGGGTATTGATGCTGCAATTCGCGCTTTGGTTAAACCAGGTGATGAGGTTATTATACCTCAGCCGAGCTTTGTATGCTACGACCCTATAACAAGGCTTGCCGGCGGTGTGCCTGTTGCGCTCGAGACTCTTGCAGAAAATCAGTTTAGGCTGACAGCTCAGCAGCTTAAAGACTGCATTACCGACAAGACAAAGCTTTTAGTTCTCCCCTACCCCTGTAATCCCACCGGTGGCGTTATGGAGCGTGATCATCTTGAGGAGATTGCTGAGGTTTTGCGTGGCACAGACATTATGATTTTGTCTGACGAGATATATGCTGAGCTAACCTATGGCATTAAGCACACCTCGATTGCTTCAATTGAGGGTATGATGGAGCGCACCATTATAATCGGTGGTTTCTCAAAAACCTACTCAATGACAGGCTGGAGACTTGGCTACGCTTGTGGACCTGCCCCCATTATTAAGCAGATGACTAAAATTCATCAGTTTGGTATTATGAGCGCTCCGACCATTTCGCAATACGCCGCCGTTGAAGCTATCAAAAACGGTGATGAGGATATCTCAAAAATGCTCGCTCAATACGATGCAAGACGCCGAATTATGGTCGATGGCTTTAACAAAATCGGGTTGACCTGCTTTGAGCCTAAGGGTGCCTTCTACGCCTTCCCATGCATTAAAAGCAGCGGGCTCTCAAGCGACGAGTTTTGCGAAAGATTGCTCTATTCGCACAAGGTTGCTATCGTGCCCGGTACTGCGTTCGGTGCAGGTGGTGAGGGCTTTGTGAGAGCCTCATACTGCTACTCGGTTGACCATATTAAAGAGGCTATTCACCGAATCGGTGAGTTTATGCAAGAGTTAAGGCAGGAGCAAAAATGAAGCTAAAGGTTTGCGCTAAGCTCAATCTCTCTCTCGACATTTCAGCCGCAAGAAGCGACGGCTATCACAACATGAGAATGGTCATGCAGTCGGTCGATTTGTGCGACACTCTGACGGTTGATTTTAACCGAGGCGATGATATCACGGTTAAGACCTCGACCGATATTGAGGGTGAGAATATTGCTAAGAGCGCTGTTATTAAATATAGCGAAGAAGCAGGCTTTAAAATCGGTGGCACCATTCATATTGAAAAGCAAATTCCTATTTGTGGGGGTATGGGTGGCGGTAGCGCTGATGCTGCTGCCGTGCTGTTTGCGCTTGATAAGACCTTTAGAGCAGTAAGCAAAGAAAAGCTCGAAAAGATTGCGCTCTCGCTTGGCGCTGACGTGCCATTTGCGATGGTTGGCGGCACTCGTTTGGCTGAGGGTGTTGGCGAGGTTTTGACCGAAATCAGCCCCCTGCCCTATTGCGAAATCGTGCTATGCTGTGGCGGCAAAAAGGAATCAACCGGCAGCATGTTTAGGCAGTTTGATGGGCTTAAAAATCAACTTCATCCCGATGTTGACGGGGTTGCTGATATGATAAATAAAGGCAATCTTGAGCAAGCAGCAAAGCTTGTTGCTAACAGCTTTGAGCCCTTATGGAACAGCCAGCTGATGGCTGATATTGGTGCCTGCTTCGAAGCACACGGCTGTTTAGGTCACGCACTCAGTGGCGCCGGGTCGACCGTTTTTGGCATATTTAGCGATAAAGCTAAATCCGAAAATTGCAAAAAAGAGCTTGAAGAATTGACAGGCTGGGCGCAAATCTGTCATCCAACCGAAAAAGCAATTTATATAATTGAATAAACAAAGCCCGTCTTGACGATAATCTTATCGAAAGGACGGGCTTTTAAAATGAACATATTTAAATTTAACACTAAAACTCTTTTTGCATCGATTTCTCTTGGGCTCATATTCTCAATCTTTATTTCGGTTGCATATTTTGATGCTAAATGCGAGGTTATAAGAGATAGTGTGCTGAGGCTTCACATCTTAGCAAACTCTGATAGCCAAGCTGACCAGCAGATAAAACTAAAGGTCAGAGATGCTGTTTTAGATGAGTGTGGGGACTTGTTTTGCAACATTAAGTCAACAGAAGAAGCGATAAACATAGCGCAAAATAATCTTGATAGGCTGACTCATTCAGCCCAAAAGGAGCTTAGTAGACTTGGTTGCGACTACTCTGCTAAGATAGAAATTGCTCCGACCGATTTTGGCACTCGCCGTTACAACGAGGTCACTCTGCCTGCAGGTGAATATATGGCAGTCAGAATTTTGCTGGGTGAGGCTAAGGGCAAAAATTGGTGGTGCGTTTGCTTCCCCAACATGTGCTTGCCTGCAGCGAGTGAGCGCGAAAAGATCAATTCGGTGCTTGATAGCGAAAGCTCAAAAATAGTGACCGAGAGCCAAAATTTTAAGATTAAATTAAAAATTGTTGAGGTTTATGAAGATTTAAAAAACAGATGGTTAGACAGCAAAAACGGTAAGCAGAATTGACTCTGCTTACCGTTTTTAGGTTAATTAGAAGCTAC
>JAZRMJ010000299.1:0-2536 GCA_045647445.1 Acutalibacteraceae bacterium
CGATTCCTCTTTTCTACTGTGAGGATTGTGGTGAGCAGATAATCAGCGAGCAGACCATCGCTAAGGTTGCCGATATGTTCCGCAAGGAGGGTGCCGATGCTTGGTACGCTCGTTCAGCTGAGGAGCTTATGCCCGAGGGCAGCGTTTGCCCCAAGTGTGGCTGCAACCACTTCCGCAAAGAAACCGATATTATGGACGTTTGGTTCGATTCAGGTTCAACCCACGCTGCAGTTCTTGACGAGCGTGACTACCTGACCAGCCCTGCAGACCTCTATCTTGAGGGTGCTGACCAGTATCGTGGCTGGTTCCAGTCAAGCCTTCTGACCAGCGTTGCAACTAAGGGTGTAGCACCCTATAAGACCGTTGTTACCCACGGCTGGGTTGTTGACGGTGAAGGCCATAAGATGTCAAAATCTATCGGCAATACCATCGAGCCCGAAGAGATTGTTAACCAGTATGGTGCCGATATTCTTCGTTTGTGGGTTGCTTCCAGCGACTATCATGCCGATATCCGTATCTCAAAGGATATCTTAAAGCAGCTTTCTGAAGCATATCGCAAGATTAGAAACACTGCTCGTTTCATTCTCGGTAACATCAACGATTTCAACCCCGATACCGATGCCGTTGCTCTTAGCGACCTTGAGCCTATGGATAAGTGGGCTATCGCTCGCCTTAACGAGCTTATCGAGAAATCTCGTCAGGCATATGAAGATTTCGAGTATCACGTTATTTTCCACGCAATCCACAACTTCTGTGTTGTTGATATGTCCAACTTCTATCTTGACGTTATTAAAGATAGACTCTATGTTGAAAAGGCTGATAGCGCAACTCGCAGAGCAGCTCAAACTGCAATGTATCGCATTCTCGATTCATTGACCCTTCTGCTTGCCCCCATCATCGCCTTCACTGCAGAAGAGATTTGGGATTTCATGCCTCATGATAGCAGTCGCACCACCGGTAGCGTTATGTTTAACGATTTTCCGACTGCAATCGAGATTGATGCAGACGACAGCTTTATGTCTAACTGGGATAAACTGCATGCTGTGCGCGACGATGTTAAGAAGGCTGTTGAGCTTGCCCGTAAGGATAAGCTTATCGGAGCTTCACTTGACGCTAAGGTTACCGTTTATGCAGACGGAGAGTGGTATGACCTGCTCAGCACCACCGACAATTCATTGAGCGCCCTCTTTATCACCTCAGCTACCGAGCTCATCAAGGGCGAAGGCGGCGACTTTAAGGGCGACAACGTCGGCGTTACCGTCACAAAGGCGGAGGGCTGCAAGTGCGCTCGTTGCTGGACATATTCAAGCTCTGTCGGCAATAACAGCGACTTTGCTGATTTGTGCGATCGCTGTGCCGCTATCATAGCTGATATTAATGCATAATTAAAGTTTTTGGAGGCTGTTT
This sequence comes from Acutalibacteraceae bacterium, assembly GCA_045647445.1. Classification (GTDB taxonomy): domain Bacteria; phylum Bacillota; class Clostridia; order Oscillospirales; family Acutalibacteraceae; genus RGIG2206. Next base: position 1,408 of record JAZRMJ010000299.1, read on the forward strand.
AGCTTTGACTCAATCCCATAACAACAGTGGCTTTATCAATTGGCTTCGTGCCCGAAAAGTTGAGCTTATTGCTCTCGTGGTTGCAATGATACTGGTTGCAATCGATCAGGCTACCAAGTTGGCAATTGCCGCTAACTTCTCTGTTGGCGAGAGTAAGGCTATTATAGCCAACGTGTTGCACCTGACCTATGTTCAAAACAGTGGAGCTGTTTTTGGCTCCTTCTCAGGTCAGCCCTATATTTTCAACACAATCACTGTGCTTGTCGTAGCAGCAGGTATCATCCTGCTGCTATGCGGCAAGATTAAAGGCAACTGGCTAAAATGGACTAGTGCGCTGATTATCAGTGGCGGCATTGGAAATATGATAGATCGCTTTCGCCTGAGATACGTTGTAGACTTTATCGATGTTCGTTGCTTTGGCGAGTATTGGGTGTGGGTGTTTAATGTTGCCGATTGCTGTGTAGTGGTCGGTTGCATGATGCTTATGGCCTATTTTATCTATGACTTTATCAAAGATATTAAAACCCAACGCGCCAAAAAATGCGATACCAAAGAGGTAGAAACCAATGCCGATAATTGAGCTTGAGTGCGCTACTGATTTTGATCGGTTGGATGCTTTTATTGCGTCGACCGGTCATCTTTCGCGTTCAGCGGCAGCTCGTCTGTGTGATGATGGCAAGGCTTTGATTAATGGCTCTGTAGCCAAAAAGAAGTCGTCACTCAAAGCAGGGGATAGGGTAGTGCTTGAAATGCCCGAGCTCACAGAGTGTGCTGCATGCCCTCAAGATATTCCCCTTGATATTATCTATGAGGATAATGATTTGCTGGTTGTCAACAAACCCAAGGGCATGGTGGTTCATCCTGCTCCGGGCAACTCAGACGGAACCCTAGTTAACGCTTTGCTCGCTCATTGCGGCGACAGCCTTTCGGGTATTAACGGAGTCATTCGCCCGGGTATCGTTCACCGAATCGATAAAGATACAAGTGGTCTTTTAATTGTCGCAAAGAATGATAAAGCCCATACCGCCCTGGCTCAACAGATAAAGGAGCATTCCTTTTTAAGAGAGTATGAAGCAGTGGTTTACGGCAATATTAAAGAGGATGAGGGCACCGTTAATGCACCAATAGG
>JAZRMJ010000300.1:0-1846 GCA_045647445.1 Acutalibacteraceae bacterium
ACCCCTCCTGCATAAATCAGAGGGATATCGCCGTAACTTTCGATTAAATACTCGGTCATGCTTATAACGCTACGGCAAATATAATCCATAGTGAATTTAGCAATATCACAATCGGTCTCGCCATTTTTATGCATCGAAACAAATTTATTTTCGATACCGGATAACGATATATTGCCATCTTTAATAGATGGTTTGATAGAGAATTTGCGATTGGATTCGGCTGCTAACTGCTCTAATCTGGCACCACATGGAAAATCAAGACCAAGCATGACTCCACATCGGTCAATTACCTGACCTGCTTTTAAATCAGATGACTGGGCAACTATAGAGCAAGAAAACACAGTATCGTTATCAGGCTCAACCAAAACTGCTTCAGAGGTGCCCCCCGAAAAATGAAAGGCAATAAAACGACTATCGATTAAATCGAGTCGACCGGCAGAATATAATGCAGCAGCAACATGACCTGCTTGATGTGAAAACTCAAAAAGAGGCACACCCAACGCTTTGCTGACCGAGGTTGCGACAGCATAGCCCGACCTGAAACATGGCATATAGCTACCGTCAACATCTCTAGGTCTGACCGAAACACCAACAGCCTTAATATCGTTATCAAACTCAAGCGCAGAGGTAATCACATCGGGTAAATTGACTGTATGATGAAAAACGGCATCGCTTTGGCGCAGACCACGCTCGCCAGTTTTGACCGGAAGCATCTTTTTAAAATTGTATGCTATATTAGCCTCATTATCATACAGAGCTACCGACGTTGTGTAGTTGCTGGTATCAATACCAAGCAGCATTAATTTTCACCACCGCTACGAGCAACACTGCCAAGCACACCGTTGATATATGACGGGTCTTCATCAGAACCAAACTTTTTGGCAAGCTCAACAGCTTCGTTGATTGAAACACTATCGGGAACATCATCACTAAACTTAATTTCGTATACAGATAGACGCAATATAGATAGCGCAACTCTTGAAATTCTGTTGATAGTCCATCCACGAAGATTATTAGAAATAATCTCATCAATCTCTGCAAGATTAGAATAGACACCCTCAGCCTCTTTTTTAGCAAAAGCATCTACGATAATATCGTCTGCATCGGCAGCGTTAGAGATAATCTCATCAAAGCTGCTATTATGAAATGACTTTTCAAAAACAAGCGCAAAAGCTTGTTCGCGAGCTGCTCTGCGGGAAAGCTCAATATTATTTGTAATATTCTCAGACATACACTTATCACCTTCTATAACTTATCACTTTATTTTATACCAAAATGAATAAAATTTCAACACAAAAGAGCATTTTATAACAAAAATATCGGCTAAATTTATTTTAAGTAAATATTATTGAATAAAATTATATTTTGAACTCAACAAAAAATTAAAACCACCTAAAGCAGATGCAATAGGTGGTTAATAAATATTTATCTAATTACAGCGAAATCTCGTGAGCAATTCTATGAAGATCAAACTCATAATCCTTCTTCTCGTTAAGAGCTTGGAATATGTCTTTATCAACAATTTGGTTGTCAATTATGCACATAACGCGATTGCCGATTCCCTCTGCAAGAAGGTCAACAGCCTTTGAGCCTAATGCGCTTGCAGCAACTCTGTCACGAAGAGAGGGTCTACCACCACGCTGAACATGACCAAGAATGGTAGCGCGAGCTTCAACGTTGCATTCCTTAGAAATCTGCTCAGTAATGCCATTGATATTGCCAACGCCTTCAGCGACAACAATGATAAAGTGTTTCTTGCCTTCAGCCTGTGCGCGCTTAATACGGTCAACAACATCTTTTTTAAAGTCAATCTCAATCTCGGGAACGAGAATTGCAGTTGCTCCAA
>JAZRMJ010000301.1:0-1246 GCA_045647445.1 Acutalibacteraceae bacterium
TGGCAAGGTAACCTTCGACAGACTCAAAAACAAATATCGAATCGCCCTTTCAATCAAAAGGGCAAAGATATAAAAAAGCAGTGGAAAGTCGGTTATGGTCGACTTTCCACTGTTGATTTTTTAATATTCTCTTAAGCTGATAAATTTAAAGACCGACCTTTTTTCGCATTGTCCATCTTTTGAAACATAGTCGGTTGTGATACGCTCACAGCAAGCGCACAGTGCCCTTATACCGCTTTTTTTGAGCAGACGCACCATATGGTAGGTCAAGGTCATTTCACCCTGACACAAAACAGCGTCGGGGGCTTTTGAAAGTATCAAAGCAACCTGCTGTTCGGCAAGTCGCTCGACCTCTTCGGTGGTTGCGGTGGGTGACACATTCACAAAGGGGATGTCGAGCACCTCGCCGTATTCTTTAGCTGCGGTGAGCTGACGCTCATCCCACAAATCGGATGGGTGGTTGGTGTAATTTATAAACATAAAACGCCTCTTTTTTTATTCGGCAGGCCCAACATAATAATATTTTTGTGAGCTCGCTGCCTTGTTGCCTTGATACTGATATAAAAACAGGGTGCAGTTGTTTGAGAATTTGGCACCAACCTTGACGCACAGCGCACTAGGGCCACGGAAAAAGAAGTGAATATGGTCAACCCCGCTCGCCTTTATCTTTTTATAGACGGTATTAAGCTCGTCGTCAAAGGCGTTAAGATCGCCGCTCATTGAAAAGTCGAGATCTCTATCCATACGGATTGAAAAATAGTGATCTTTGGGGAGCTGGTCTGCCCTCTCAATACCGAAGGCCTGTTTGAGCTCTTCGTTGCAGTTTATAAAGGATGCTATGTCCCCCTCTATATTTCCGCCGATACCCATTGTGATTTCTAAAATCGCAGGAATATGGGCTCGACCGTCATTTCTCGCTCGTTGACGGCGCATTTCGGCCGCTCGGTTTTTGAAAAAATGTATGACTGCCACCACAATCGAGGTGCTGGATATAAGACCCATAACTATTGAAAGCCTGTCTAAAAACGTCCACATAAGCTTTTGTTGCTCCTTTAATTTAAGGCTTTAAAACAAGTATATTATATCTGAGACGGCGATATATGTCAAGCGACTCGGTCTGCCCGTTAAGGTTGACACGGACTCTGCTGTGTATTAATATATCTATAAAGACAGTTTTAAGGAGTTAGCTATGCAAATAACCCTCACCCTTTCACCGATAGACAGCGTCATACTTCCGATAGCGTCG
>JAZRMJ010000302.1:0-10316 GCA_045647445.1 Acutalibacteraceae bacterium
TGGCTACGATCCGACTTCAACTGCGTTGGAGTTAAGGTGTCAGCTTATCCCGACAAAAAAGAAAAAGAGATACTAAAATATATCGTCACCACAGCCCACAAAAAGGCATTGATTGTCTATGCAGCAATGTCTCCTCTTGAATCGACCGATGGCCAATACGATATTGCTAAAGAGGCGTCGGTTATTGAGGCTTCAAAAAAGATAACCGATTTATGTGAAGAATGTAAAATCGACGGCGTGGTGTTAACAAATCTTAACCCAATAGATAACAATCCATCCTACAGCACCTATGCCTTAAAGGGTGGCTCTGTCGGCTACGAGGCCTATCGTCAGCAAGCCCTGTTTACATATATAAGGCAAATCGCAAGCTCAGTTCGTAAAGCTGGCCACGGAGTTTGCGTGGGCGTTGAGACCCCTGCAAACGATATCAGGATGTCTGCTCAATGGGCGCTTCGTGGAGTGGCAGATTTTATCATTGCAACCGACCTTCCTGATGAAGCAGACAAAGCAGACGGCTACAAAGCAGTCGCAGATAGCGTTATTACAGCAATAGACGGCAAAAAACCGTTATATTTCATGCTTTCTACAACCCGTCTGCTTGCAGGTGAGGCTTCAGAGAGTGTGATGATAGCAAAGGCAGAGTATATCGTCTCAAAGGGGAATAACGGCTTTATGACCGACTCTTTGGCTGCGTTAGGTGAATTTAAAGACCTTTGCGTTTGCCTATCCTCGGTTAACGATGAAAATTTCGGTATACGCAATCTGTCGATAACTTCACCTTCGTCATATAGCTACACAACCTATAGCAAGGCAATCAGCTTTATAGGTGCAAGCGACCCCATGTATCCACTTTTGTTTAACGGTCAAGAGATTGAGCGCACCGAAACGGGCTACTTTTCTATCGATTATTCGCTTAAAAATGGTATCAACACCTTTGTTTTTGAGCATAAGGGTAGCAAAAGAACCTATAGCATTGAATATAAAGATGTTTTAATTCGCTCCATTTTCCCCGATAAGGAGCAGTTTTGTGACGGCAATGCCGAAATAACGGTCAGCGCCATTGCAAAGAGTGGCGCAAAGCTGTGGGCGAGACTCGGCACAGAGGTTATACAAATGAAGCAAAGTGGTGGCTTTACTAATGATAAAGCTGATAGCTTTGATACCTATACTGCAACCTTTGTTACCCCCTCAGCGCAGGATGTACCCGTCGAGATAGGCGAGCTTATCATTACCGCTTCAAAAGGGAATGCTAACGAAACAAAATCGGGTGGTCGATTGGTTGTTCGTGCCAAACGAGGCTCAAACGATAATATAACCTCAACCCCTACCGAAGATGTTTATGAGAGTGGCTACGGCATACTGGTCGGCCAGGGCGACAGATATGTTGCCGAGGTTGCGGTTAAGCAGACAGAAACTCTCGATATTATCAACCCCATCGATGAGAGAAGCCGTCCTACCAACGCTTATTTGCCACAGGGCACGGTCGATTATTGCTCAAATAACGATGCCGTCTTCTTTAACCCCGAAACAGGAAACACCAATAAATTCCGAAATCTTGATTACGGCAAGAGGGTCTACTCCGACAAAAATATAAAAATATTCAAGGCTGTTTTGCCCGAAACCAATACCATCACAGCCATGGGCTGTTTCGATAATGGCCGTCACACCGTAATAACCTTTGAAACGGCGTGGAAGGCGCCCTTCAACGTCACCTTATCACCACAAGATTATAACGACCCCTATTCAAAAAACTCACGACCTGATTATTCTGTAACCGATATCACCTATGAATATCTCGATATCGAGTTTTGCTACACCCAGTCAGGTCAGGGAAGGGTAGAGTTTGATAACAACCCCGTCTTTGACCGAGGCGAATGGATAAAAGGGGATAGAGGCTACTACGTTTTGCGCTTGTGGCTTCGCGAAAAAGGCAAATTTTATGGATGGACTGCGGAATATAACGAAGAAAATCAATTGCAGTTTTACTTTTTAAATCCCGTTCAGATTAAAGAATCCTATAATTCCTACGGCTATTCTCTCAAAGGGGTCAAAATAGTAGTTGATGCAGGTCACGGTGGACCTTTAAGTCCCGGTGCAGTAGGCTCCTCAAAGCAATATACCGAGGCAGTGCTGAATTTGATACTTTCACGCAAAATTCAGCGAGAGCTTGAGAATTTGGGCGCTACCGTTATAATGACAAGAACGGATGATTCAACCCTTTCTCTTGAAGAGCGCAACAAGATAACCTTTAAAGAGAAGCCCGATTTGTTTATATCCATTCATCGCAATTCGTCGGTGGCAAGCTCGTCTCGAGGCTATGAGGATTTCTATTTCTACCCATTCTCAAAGCCTCTGGCAGATGCTGTATATAATACCAGCGTCAAAGAGTTTACTGCAGGCCGCGAGGTTCAGTTCTACCCCTTCTATGTAACCAGAGTATCCTGCTGCCCGGCAATACTTACAGAGAATGGATTTATGTCCAACTCAGCCGATCTTGAAATGATAAAAACCGACGCCCATAACGAATCACTCGCAAAGAGCATCACTCAGGGTATAGTCGATTATCTTGCCTCAATAAAGATGAATGAACAGCCTTAATTTTTCACAAAATATAAAAGCACGGCATATTTTGTAATATGATTGCAAATCAAGGAGGCTTTTATGTTTTTTCTCGGCATGGTGATCGGCTCAACAATCGGTGTGGTCATAATGTGTATTATGCAGGTTGCAGGAGCATCCGATAATCCTCAATAATTTGTTTTAAAAGGGAGAAGCGTGTGTTTTCTCCCTTTTTTTGTTACATTGTTGTAACCTTTGCCATAAATATTGATTAAAAGATTGCATAACATGACAAGGTATGATAAAATTTGACTTAATGTAACAAGTTTAGGAGAGAGCAATGAAGATTACTAAAGAAACGGTAGTATCTGTGTTTGATAAATATCGTCACGGGCTGCTCTTTATTTTTTGGCCGATTTTTGGTCTTGCTTTTTATATCTATGAGCAGCTTCTGCCATTAACCTTCAATACAGTATGGTGCCCCATCGACGATTATATACCCTTTAACGAGCTTTTTATCGTGCCTTATTATTTGTGGTATGCTTATATGTTTGGCATGCTGGTATTTTTGTTTTTCAAAAACCCACCTGAGTTTAAGCGCTATATGTGGTTTATCATAATCGGTTATACCTCAACCATGATATTTTATCTGATATACCCGACCCAGCAGCTATTAAGGCCCGAAACCTTCGATAGAGATAATATCTTTACCCAATTGGTTGCCAATCTTTACTCAACCGATACCAATACCAACGTCTGCCCCTCAATCCATGTAATCGGTCAGATGGCAGCCTTCTTTGCAGCATGGCGCAATCCTCTTGTTAATCGCACTGCATGGAGCGTCTTTTGGGTTTTGTCAACCGTTTTAGTGTGCGCTGCAACCGTCTTTTTAAAACAACATTCTTTTGTCGATGTTGTCGCAGGCTTTGCAGTATCTGTAGCAGTTTATTTTGCCGTCTACCACGGTGATAAGCTTTTAAACCGAATTAAAAGAAAAAATAAATGAATTTAGAGCCAAAGGTGAAAAAAGAAACATCTTTGGCTCTAAAATTTTGAATTTTTTCACAAATGAGCGCTGATTTGATTTGACTCTACTTAAAGCGCATGATTTGGTGCTGTTTTTGTAATATTCTTGGTCATTTTGTCAATTACAAAAATCACATCAAAATGATATAATTAAAAGGCTTAAAAATTACGCTGTTTTTTGGAGGTGAGTTAGATTGTTCAAAGTAGGCGATATCGTTTTTTACGGCACCACAGGTGTCTGCAATATCGAAGAGGTATCTGAGGTTGCTTTCGGCAGAGAGAAAAAGCAATATCTTGTTTTGCGCCCCATAGCTCAGGGTGGTGCATCGGTCATGATTCCTACCGACAATCAACTCCTTTTTGATAAAATGCGTTCAGTTGTGAGCAAAAAAGAGGTTGAGTTTGCCCTCAATAATATCAATGCTGAAAATGCCGAGTGGTGCAACGATGTAGCAGAGCGCAATCGTCAGTTTACCGAAATAGTTAAGGATAGCAACCCATCAGCTCGTATCGCAATGCTTCTTAGCCTCTATCGTCGCAAGAACGAGCTTTCAAACCGTGGCAAAAAGCTTCACATTGCCGACGAGAAGGCTCTTCGCGATGCTCAAAGACTAATTGTCGACGAGTTTTCCTACGTGCTCAAGGCCGATAGCTCAGAAACCGAAAAAATGTTAATATCAAAGCTTCAAAAATACTCAAAATAATAAGCACAGAGAGAGGATAAGTGCTGCCTCTTTTTCTGTGCTTTTACTTTTTATAATATTAAAGCATTTTGGTGTAGCTTTTGCTAAAAATATATAGACAAACGCATACCAATTGTAGTAAAATAGTATATGTATTTTGCATCCCTTTGTTTGTTAGGAGGATGAATATGGCAAAAGAAATGCTCGATACAATCAGAAGAGCTGAATCAGAAATCGTTAACCGTCAAACAATGGCTCAAAACTCAGCCCAAATCGCTGCAAAACGAGCCCGGCAAGAGGCTGACGAGGCTGTCAAAGCAGCTATTGCTAAGGCAGAGAGCGAGGTAGCCCAGTCTATAGAGCGCACCTATCAGCAATGCGCTGAGCGCTCAGCTCAAAGCAAAGAGTCTGCAAAGGCCGAGTGCGATAAGCTCGAAGCTATAGCCGATAGCAATCGTGAGTGTGTAATTTCAATGGTTATTGATGCAATAGCTCAAAAATAATTTATCTTTATTTAACCAAAGTGTGGTGATAATCGGTGGCAAAGCTTAAAATGAAGCTTGTCAGAATATATGCTCTGCGAGATGATCGCAAACGCATTCTTGAGCGTCTGCAAAACTTAGCTGTCATGCAAATCGATAGCAATGAGTCGGTAGCTCATGGCTTTGAGAGAATTGATACCTCATCAGGCTCACAAGCCTTTGAGCGCAATTCTTTGTTAGCCTCTCAAGCTCTCTCGCTGCTAGATAAGGTCGCACCAGTCAAAAAGGGTCTGCTGGCATCCTTTTCGGGTCGCAGAGAGGTCAGCGATGCCGATATTGCTGACTGTATTAATTCTCAAAGTGAGCTTATGCAGGTGTGCAATCGCATAATCGAGCTTGATAAACGCTGTGCTGATAATTCGGCTCAAGCAATTCGAGTCAGGGTCAATATTGACCAGCTCGAGCCATGGCGAAGCCTTGACATCCCGTTTTGCACAAGTGATACCGACAAGACGGCTGTCTTTATCGGCTCCCTCCCAAGTCGCTATGACTCAGAGGGCCTATCGGTCGCACTTGCAGAGCAAAACGAAGAGCTTATCTTCGATTTTGAAATAATCTCTGTCTCACAAGGCATGACCTGTATTGTGCTTGTTGTGCCGAATGTTCAGCGTGAAGATGCCGAAAAGGCTTTGCGCTCACTCGGCTTCAGCAAGCCAATGGGTGCTAATCGTTTTCTTCCTGCCGATAAGATTAAACAGCTCGAGGCTGAGCTTGAAGCGCTCAATAACGATACCGGCAAAGCAAAGGCTGAAATGGTCGAGCTTTCAGCCTATCGTGAAAGAATAGAGCTTGTGAGCGACTACTATAAGGCTAGAGCCGAAAAGTATGAGGTCATCGGTGAGCTTGACCACTCAGCCCATACCTTTGTGCTAACGGGCTATGTTGCTGAGCCCGATTGCAAACAGCTTATCGAAGAGCTCAGTGCAATGTGCGACTGCTTTATAGAAACTGAAGATGCCGACCCAGAGACGGCGCCCGTCAAGCTCTCAAACAACGCATTCAACGCACCTGTTGAGTCAATAGTCGAGATGTATTCGTCCCCAGGCCCCAAGGATATTGACCCAACACCGATAATGGCGTTTTTCTTCTACTTCTTTTTCGGCATGATGTTTTCGGATGCAGGCTACGGCTTATTGATGATAATTGCAACCACCTTCATCCTTAAAAAATTCAAGCCCGAAAAGAGCATGGCAATGAATATGCGACTTTTCCGCAACTGTGGTTGGTCTACCTTCATATGGGGTCTTGTTTACGCCTCCTTCTTTGGCGATGCCATCGGAGCTTTCAGCAGAACCTTTTTTGGTGCCGATATAAAAATCCCGTGCGTTACCGTGCCACTGCTTGACCCAATTAACGATGCAACGCTGGTTATGATAATTTCGGTCGTTTTCGGCTTAATCCAGATTTTAGTCGGCATCGGAGCCAAATTCTACATCACCTTCAAATCAGGGGATAGATGGGGCGCAGTTTTCGACTCAGGGTTTTGGATGCTTTTGCTTATCGGGCTGGGCGTGCTCGCTTCAGGCTTGGTGCTCGGTAGTGGATTTATTATCGCGGGTGCAACCATCGCGGTGCTCTGTGCGATAGGTCTTGTAGCCACTCAAGGCAGAAGCAAAAAGGGTGCCATGAAGCTTGTTTCGGGTCTTGCAAGCCTATATGATATTACCAGCTATATCAGCGACTTGATGAGCTACACCCGTCTGCTTGCGCTCGGTCTTACCACTGCCGTTATGGGTCAGGTGTTTAACGTGCTGAGTCTTCAGTTTGCAGCCTCTCCCATCGTGTGGATATTTATGATACTGGTCTTTATAATAGGCCACCTTGTCAATTTCGGTCTCAATGCGCTTGGCTCATACGTTCATACCATGCGCTTGCAATATGTTGAGATGTTTAGTAAGTTTTATGACGGTGGAGGCAAAAAATTCACTCCCTTTGCCGTTAACAGCAAATATACCAGATTACAGGAGGAAACAAAATTATGAACGGAACTTTTTGGGCATTAATCGGAGCAGCATTAGCAACTGCACTTGCAGGTATCGGTTCAGCAAAGGGCGTCGGTGGAGCAGCTCAAACAGCTATGGGCGTCCTTTCAGAGGATTCATCAAAATTTGGTAAGATGCTTGTTCTTACCCTTCTACCCGGCACTCAGGGCCTTTACGGCTTTATCGTAACCTTCCTTATTCTTATCAATTGTGGCGTTATGGGTGGCGCTGCTCCTTCCGTAGCCGATGGTCTGCTTTATCTTGCAGCAAGTCTGCCCATTGCAGTGGGTGGTCTTGTATCAGGCATCGCTCAGGGCAAAGCCGCAGTATCAGGCATCGCCCTCACTGCTAAGGACGATTCAAACTTTTCAAAGGCAATGGTTTCGGTTACCCTCGTTGAGATTTATGCTCTGCTTGCCTTTATCGTATCTCTTTTGACTGTGCTCAACGTCTAAGATTAAATTAATGATAAAGGTAAACGAAAGGCGTGAGTCATAATGACCGGCAAAGAAAAGATACTTGACCGTATTCGCTCCGACGGTGAATCAGCCGTCGAGTCTATACGAGCCGAATCGGCTTTAGCCGTAGAGGCAATTACTGCCGATGGCGTCGCACGTGCAAAAAAAGAGTCAGCTATAGTGCTCGAAAAGGGCGAGAAGGATTGTCAGCGCATAATCAAAAACGCCCAATCAGCCGATGAGCTTTATCTTAAAACCGCGTTGCTTATATGCCGTCGCCGGCAGATAGATAAAACTCTCAATATGGCAATTGAGTCAATGTGCTCTATGCCTGATGGCGACTATTTCGATATGCTCGTTAGCATGGCAGGGCAATATTCAGGTCTTTCGGGTGAGCTTTTGCTTAACTCAAAGGATTTAGCTCGCAAACCGGGTGATTTAGCAGAGCGATTTGCCGCTAAGGGTGTCAGCATTACCATCAGCCAACCCCCCTGCGATATTGTTGGCGGTTTCATACTCAAATGTGGCGATATAGAGTATTGCGCTGATTTTACCGCTATCCTCGAAGAGAAGCGTGACCAGCTTGAGGATATGGTTAATCGCGAGCTATTCAAAGGGTAGGGGGTGCAAAACATGGCACTATCCTACGAATATTCTATTGGTAGCGTCAGAGCAAAAGAAACAAAACTGCTTTCAAAGCAGGATATAGATCGGTTAACTGCTTGTCAAACCGTTACAGAGCTTTACAACGCTTTGTCAGACAAAGGCTTTAGCGGAGACTCGATTGACAGAATGCTGGATGGTCTTACAGCCGATTTATGGTCTTATATTGAGGCAGTCAGCCCTGATATAACCAAATTCGACCTGCTGCTTTGTCGCAACGACCTTCATAATATCAAGGTCGCTGTTAAGGGTGTGCTTTCGGGTAGACGCTATAGTCATCTGTTTATGGAGCCGTGTATCGTCAGTACCGATTTAATGGTGTCAGCCGTTGAGCAAAAACGGTTTGATAAGCTCCCTGATTGGATGGCCGATTCAACTTCCAAATGCTTTGATATAATCGCTCATCAGTCAGATGCCCGAATGGGCGATGCAGTTATCGACCGAGCAGCAACTGAGCATATTTTGACTCTTGCAGAGGGCTGCACCGAAACGATTAAAAAATATTTTAATGCCGTTGCCTTCTACTCAAATGTCAAAATAGCCCTCAGAAGCGCTCGCACCGGTGCTGATAATCTATACCTCAGCAAAGCGCTTTGCCCCATCGAGGGTATGGATATTCAAAAGGTTATCAAGTCGGCTATAAATAGCGAGAGTGAGCTTTGCGACTACCTCAAAAAGCTCGACTCTTTTGGTTGCTCGGGCTCAATCGAGGCTTATCAAAAGTCACCCTCAGATTTTGAAAAATACGTTGATGACTATTTGATGCAGGTTGCTATCGCTTGCCGTTACATCGGTGAGGGGATGGATCCGCTTTTTGGATATATTATTGCTGTCGAAGCAGAAATAAAAATTATCCACATGATTAAATCGGGTATCGCAACAGGCAGACCTCAGCAAATTATCAGAGAAAGGTTGAGGCGGATATATGGATAAACGTATGGCTGTCATAGGCGACAGTGGTAGCATCAAAGGCTTTGCCGCCATCGGGCTTGATATATTTGAATGTGATGATTTAGCCGAAGCATCAACCACCTTAAGGCGAGTAGCCGATGGTGGTGAGTATGGCGCAATCTTTCTCACTGAGGAGCTTTTTTCTCAACTCGAAAAGGATAGAAAACGCTATTCAGAGAAGCTAATTCCTGCCATAATCCCCATTCTGGGTGTTAAGGGCAATAATGGTATCGGTCAGGCAAGACTGCGCTCCTTTGTCGAAAAGGCAGTCGGTTCTGATATTATGTTTAATGACTAAGCATTTTAGGCTGTTTTAAGATATAGCTATGAAAGGCTGGATGAATTAATGAAACAAGGCAAAATAGTTAAGGTTGCCGGCCCTCTGGTTATCGCAGAGGGTATGCGCGATGCCAACATGTTCGATGTTGTGCGTGTCAGCGACCAGCGTCTTATAGGCGAAATAATCGAGATGCACGGTGACCGTGCATCCATTCAGGTTTACGAAGAGACTTCGGGTCTCGGCCCCGGTGAGGTGGTCGAATCGGTCGGCATTCCGCTTAGCGTTGAGCTCGGCCCTGGTCTTATCGGCTCAATTTTTGACGGAATTCAGCGCCCCCTTGAAGAGATTATGCGTGTAAGTGGCACCAATCTTAAAAGAGGTGTCGAGGTGCCAAGCCTTGACAGAGAAAAGACCTGGCGCTTTACTCCCTCCGTCAAGGTGGGTGATATGGTCAAATCAGGCGATACCGTCGGTACCGTGCAGGAGACTGCCGTTGTGCTCCATAAAATAATGGTACCAAATCGCATAGAGGGCGAGATTGTCTCTATTTGTCAAGAAGGGGATTACACCGTCTCTCAAACTGTCGCCACCATCAAGTCGGCAGACGGCAAAACGACCGATATTCAGCTTATGCATACTTGGCCTGTCCGTGTCGGCAGACCCTATAAGCATAAATTGTCTCCCGATATTCTACTCACCACAGGTCAGCGTGTTATCGACACCCTGTTCCCCCTCGCAAAGGGTGGTGTAGCAGCAGTTCCCGGCCCCTTCGGTTCGGGCAAAACAGTTGTTCAGCATCAGCTCGCTAAGTGGGCCGCAGCCGATATAATCGTCTACATCGGTTGTGGTGAGCGTGGCAACGAAATGACCGACGTACTGAACGAATTTCCCGAGCTTATCGACCCTCATACAGGCAAGTCTCTTATGGAAAGAACAGTGCTCATTGCTAACACTTCCGATATGCCCGTTGCCGCTCGTGAAGCCTCAATTTACACAGGTATCACTATTGCAGAATACTTCCGCGATATGGGTTATAACGTAGCTCTTATGGCAGACTCAACATCACGTTGGGCAGAAGCGCTTCGCGAAATGTCAGGCAGACTTCAGGAAATGCCCGGTGAAGAAGGCTATCCCGCATATCTCGGTAGCAGACTTGCTCAGTTTTACGAAAG
>JAZRMJ010000303.1:0-11680 GCA_045647445.1 Acutalibacteraceae bacterium
GAAATTACTATGGCAATTGGTGAAAGAATTAGATTTTTTCGTAACCTAAAAGGTATGACACAAAAGTTTCTCGGTGTAAAAGTCGGTTTTCCGGAGAAAACTGCCGACATCCGCTTGGCGCAATATGAGTCCGGCACAAGAACCCCTAAATCAGATTTAACCGAAGCACTTGCGGATGCTTTGGGCGTTTCTACTTTGGCATTGAATGTTCCTGATATTGATACAGATCTTGGTTTTATGCATACCCTCTTTGCATTAGAAGACATTTACGGCTTGAAGATTGACAAGCTCGATGATGAGATTTGTATCCGTCTTGATAAAAACAGAGGAACATCTTACATTTCTCTGCTTGAGCGTTTTACCTCTTGGCAGGAAGAAGCGGAGAAGTATCGTAACGGCGAAATCAGCAAAGAGGAATATGACCGTTGGCGTTATACATATCCCGAAGTAGAGGTACAGCGCACAAGAGATTCTCTTGATGCCCTACGTGAAGAGCATAAGTAATAGGAAGGAAAACATATCAATGTTTGGTACGGTAATACTCGATGCCTACACAAAAGCTGAAACAGAAGAATTAGCTGCTGCAATAGATGATTTATGCTGTCCTAAAGATCACTATGGATGGGCATCGGCAGGGATCTATTCTTTTTGGGATTACAACACCCACGAGGTTTTATACATTGGGTTAGCAAGTGATTTATACGAACGCTTCCGTCAACACAACGGCTTGCTCACAATGCAAGAAGAAGGTTGCAAATTTCAACAGATACAGGAATACTTTGAACCCCACGAAAAACTTGGATATACAATTTTTGTGCAGTCTCCCTTATCACAGCCTCTCGTACACAGAAACAAAGATTTGTATGAAAAGTTGGCTAAGGAACATAATTCACCGATCCAAAACTATATGAATGAGCAAGGTATAAATGATATAAAACGAGTAGAAGGTATTTTGATCGAAGCATACAGAAGAGCTAACGGTCACTTTCCTCCTTGGAATAAGGTTGGCGGCTCGATTGCCGGGCAAAATCGTGTAATGGAAAATAACATTAATATCGTGAAAAGTTTTAGCAATCCGCAAATGTACGATGTAAATCCTATTGTTTCAAGATCAACAATCAGAGAACTATCTGATAATCCCACATATGAAGGCTTTGAAAGTTTTTTACACGCTGTACGAATGCTCGTGTTGATTATGGGAATAGATTTTATGGATGCACTACAGTTCCAAAACAAATTTGATCGATATGGGTGGTACAAACGGATATGTGAGGAAGGTTACCTAAATAAAAAACTAATTGTTTAATTTGATAAAAACAAAAAGAGCTAACAGACTTTGTAACAAAAATCTGTTAACTCTTTTTTTATAAATAATCTGAAATTGTTGTCAAAACGTTGTCACGAGGCTTTTTGAAACCTCAAAAACCCAGTGTTTATGCGGGTTTTCAGCGTTTTTGGTATTATTCCCACTCAATGGTGCCGATGGGCTTGGGAGTGAGGTCGAGAAGGACACGATTGATGCCCTCTACCTCGGTGGTGATGCGATTAGTAATCTTATGCAAAACTGCATAGGGGATTTCTTCGATGGTGGCGCTCATTGCATCGGTGGTATTAACTGCACGGATGATGGCAGGCCAGCCCTCATAACGCTTATCGTCTCTGACACCTACGCTCTTAAAATCGGGCACAGCAATAAAATACTGCCATACCTTCTCAGCGAGACCACAGTTATCGAACTCTTCACGCAGGATTGCATCGGCCTCACGCAAGGCGTGGAGACGGTCACGGGTGATTGCGCCAAGGCAACGAACACCAAGACCGGGGCCGGGGAATGGCTGACGATAGACCATGCCGTGGGGAAGACCGAGAGCCTCACCGACAACACGAACCTCATCCTTATAAAGAAGCTTGACGGGCTCAACCAAGTCAAACTGCAGATCCTCAGGCAGACCACCTACATTGTGATGGGCTTTAACGCCGTCACTCTCGAGGATGTCGGGATAGATAGTGCCTTGAGCCAAAAACTCGATACCCTCGAGCTTTTTAGCCTCTTCATCAAACACCTTGATGAACTCGCCACCAATTATCTTGCGCTTGCGCTCGGGCTCGCTAACATCCTTTAGCAAATCGAGAAAGCGATCGGTAGCATCAATATAAATAAGGTTAGCATCAAGCTCTTTGCCGAAAATCTCGACAACCTGCTCACTCTCGCCCTTACGCATAAGGCCGTGGTTGACGTGAACGCAAACGAGCTGTTTGCCGATAGCCTTTATAAGCAGTGCAGCAACAACAGATGAATCAACACCGCCTGAGAGTGCAAGCAGAACCTTTTTATCGCCTACCTGAGAGCGAACCTCTGCAATCTGCTCAGCGATGAAGGCATCAGCCAGCTCTTTGGTGGTTATACGAGCCATTGATTCGGGGCGTACAATCGTTTGCATAGCGTTTATCCTCCTATATTATCAGTTGGTGTAGTTATCAAAATAGCCTTGAACGAGAACGACGGGGGTACCCTTATCACCTGAGCCGCTGGTAAGGTCACAGAGTGAGCCGATAAGATCGGTCAGCTGACGGGGTGTGGTGCCCTGTGAAGCCATGTTGCCCACGAGGTCGCTCTGCTTTTGACGGATACTCTCTGAGATAGCCTCTTTGAGTGCGTCGCCTGACAAATCTTTAAAATCGTTGTCGGCAAGATACTTGAGCTTGAGCTCACTGGGGGTGCCGATAAGGCCATTGGTAAATGCAGGAGAAACAACCGGGTCAGCAAGCTCCCAAATTTTGCCCTGGGGATCTTTAAATGCACCGTCGCCGTAGACCATAACCTCTACGGTTTTGCCGGTAGCATCAAAAATTCTCTTTTGAACATCAAGAACAAGCCCTTTGCACTCACGGGGGAAGAGCTTAATCTTATCTTCGGTTGATTTGTTGGAGCCGAGCAGACCGTATTTCTCGTTGCAGCCGCTACCGTTAACGGGGGCGTTGAGAATATCGTCAAGACCGCAAACCACCTTAGCGCCGTTTGCAAGCAGGATACGCTTGGTGCGAGCGCGGGTATGAATATCGCAGGTCAGGATATGGTCGGCATAGTCAAGAATAGCCTTGGGCTGATTTGCGAAAATGATTTCAACCTCTGCACCTGCCTCACGAACAACGCTTGAATAATAATCAACGTAGTCGATGCCAGTGAAGGGGTGCTTATTAACACCAAACAGCTCACGGTACTTTTTAAGATCAAGCACGTCGCTGTAGGGGTTAACACCTGCTTCGTCGAGCTTATCGAGGCTAACGAGCTCGTTGCCTACCTCATCGGAGGGGTAGCTGAGCATGAGCACAACCTTTTTAGCACCCATAGCGATACCCTTGAGGCATATTGCAAAACGGTTACGTGAAAGAATGGGGAAAATTACACCCACGGTTTCACCACCGAGCTTTGCCTTTACGTCGGCTGCGATATCGTCGATAGAAGCGTAGTTGCCCTGAGCACGAGCAACAATAGACTCCGTCATAGAGATAACGTCGCGATCGTTGAGCTCAAAGCCCTCGCACTCTGCTGCCTCTAATACACTGTCTGCAACTATAGCTGCGAGATTGTCGCCCTCACGAATGATGGGGCAACGGATACCACGCGATACGGTGCCGACTCTGCGTTCCTTTTTTTGCATAACAACTTGTCCTTCCGTATTGAGGGGGTTATCGAAGGTGTGAATAGGATTAAAGCCTTCGCCCTCATGATATTTTTACGAAAATCATTTTACAATATCACGCATATTTTTTCAAGAAAAATATGCACAACATTTTATAATAAATATAAATTTTTTTTGGTAGTATAAAATGCCTGATACCCATCAAAAAATCAACTGTTGATATTACAGCCGAATTGGAGTATAATATAATGTTGAAAAGAGGTGCGACTAATGACAGATAAAAAGCATTGTGCATACTGCCACGCTATTTTGTTTGATGAAGACGACGTGGTTTATTGCCCTGAATGTGGCGCTCCACACCACCGTGAATGCTACAATCAGCTTGGCGAATGCGCAAAAAAAGCTATGCACGGCCTTGAGCCGGAGAATACCCCTGAGCCTGAGCAGAAGGATAGTCGCCCCGAGGGTATTCCACTCGACAGAGAGGGTCACATTTGCAAACGATGTGGCAAAATCAGCTCCAGCGACACCTTGTTTTGCCCCTACTGCGCTACCCCATTCGTTGAGGCAGGTCGAATTCAGTTTGGTCAAGGCCCCAACATCTACGGCCCCGGCGCTAACGACCCTTACGGCGGTGTTGACCCCAAGGAGCAGCTTGAGGGCGTTTCGGTGCATGAATATGCAAGCTTTGTTCGCTCTAACACCCAACGCTACATACCGATATTCAAGCGACTGGCAGACGGTAAAAAGGCTGGGTGGAACTGGGGTGCTTTCTTTTTTGGCCATAGCTGGTTGTTTTTTAGAAAGTGCTACAGAGAGGGCTTTATTGCGCTGCTTTTCAGGCTCATCGTTGTGCTTTTAAATACCCCTATAAACGTATCTTTGTATACCTTTATGTTTGAAAACAACGTTAGCTATCAAGACGTATATGCTTCACCTGAGCTTGCGACTCAGATTTTATCGGCCATCCCCCCTATAGCGTGGATTATGATGCTGCTGGCCATGCTTGCTTCTATTGCTATCAGCGTTGTGCTCGCAGTTTTTGGTGACAGAATATATATGACAAGGGTTAAAAAGCGCATTAACCAGATAAAAGAGGAGCCTGCTTTTGAAGATAAATCGACTGCCATCGCTATGTCGGGTGGTTGTAACTTCTTTAGCGCCGTTACTCTCTATTATTTATTTAACATTCTATCAAACCTTATTATGAGCCTATTCATGTGACAAAGGAAGTGTATTTATGTCAAAAATCAGAAAGGCAGTCATCCCTGCTGCAGGTCTTGGCACAAGGGTTTTGCCTGCATCTAAATCGATGCCCAAAGAGATGCTGCCGATTGTTGATAAGCCTGCCATTCAATATATAGTTGAAGAGGCTGTCGCCTCGGGTATAACCGACATTCTCATTATAACCAACCGTGGCAAAGCTCTTATTGAAGACCATTTTGACCACTCTTATGAGCTTGAAGATTTGCTTCGCAAAAAGGGTCGCGATGAAATTGCCGACCAAATGGCATCGCTCGCAAGCCTTGCAAACATTCATTTTGTGCGTCAGCATCAGCCTAAGGGTCTTGGTCACGCTGTGCTTGCTGCTCGCTCCTTTGTTGGCAACGAGCCCTTCGCCGTGCTTTATGGTGACGACGTTATTTTGTCGGACACACCCGTTATAGGTCAGCTTTGCGACACTTATAACAAATATGGCAAAGGCACCGTAGGCGTTAAGCAGGTGCCCCTTGCTGACGTTGCAAAATATTGCTCGCTCAAGGTTGAGCCGATTGCCGAGCGCATTATGAGCGTTTCGGATATGATTGAAAAGCCAACCTCACCCGAGCAGATATTCTCTAACTGGTCAATTTTGGGTCGCTGTGTGCTGCCCGCTGAGATTTTTGATATTTTGGAGAACACCTCCCCCGGCGCAGGTAATGAGATTCAGCTGACCGATGCGATGGCTACACTGGCTCGCAAGGAGGGCATGATGGCGGTCGATTATATCGGTACACGCTACGATATGGGCAACAAGCTTGGAATTATGAAGGCTCAAATTGAGGTCGCTCTAAAGCACCCTGAGCTGGCTGATGAATTCAGAGAATATTTAAAACAAATCGCTTCTGCACTTTAAACAAAACAACCCTACGGGATACTCTATATAAAGAAGTAAAACTCTACTGACGAAAATTCAGTAGAGTTTTTTCTTTGAGGTAAGCATGATGGATTCAGTGATGTTTTATTCGCCCTAAAACTATCCACAGGTCAATCCGCTATGCGCAGCATAATAACACTGCCGAAGTCAATAGACCTTTACCGTTAGGCGAATAAAACTGTGGCACCTTCCTTAGGGAAGGTGCCACACCGAGTAATTTTTGTTTTGCGTTAATATCAGCCTTTGGCGTTATAATCTTCATTGAGAAGGTTGATTGCCTTATAAAGCTTGTGCAGATAAACAAAGGGGCCAAAAACAAAGAAGCTGCACAATATGTTGAAAATCCAGAAATCGCTTGCGCCGAAGCTATAATCTATGCCACGTCTTTGAAGCTCAGCGCCGATACGGGCTGAAAGCTGATGAAACCAAACGATGCTCCAGATACCACAGGTAAGGGGTGCGAGAACAAATGCAAGCAAGCAAAAATGCATTGTCTTTTTGCCATCATAGCGTGATGCAACGGTGTTAAGGTCTTCTCCAATTGTTGAAAACTCAAATATTAGATAGATGCCGCAGGTGATGAATGAAAGCAGAAGGGTAACAATCCAATTTCTGGTGGTTTTGAGCTGAATGCTCGGAACAGTGTAGACATTGTTTTCCATAATAAATTACTCCTCTCTTTGTAATAGTTAACAAGACGCTTTAATTTGTTAACTATTTGTTAATAAAGTACCACAAAAACCGTTCTTTGTCAACTCACATTTCTTTTTGAAGGCTGCTAGATTTGTTTTTTATAATCGCAGCAAAGCTTCGCCAATCGAAGCAACAAAGCCCATCGAAAGCCGATGAGCTTTGTTGCGAGACGATGTGGACTTGGTCATCAATATTTGAATTTGTATGAAAGATTGCCTTTAAAATTAGTGCCGACTAAAAAGGTGCATCCTGCGTAAGGCTCGGCGCCAACGTTGATACCGACCGACGCGCTGGTAACAACAAGCTCGTTTAGGTCATTGCCCACAAAGCAGGGGCAGCTTGTTTTGGTTGCAGGCAGAACGAGCTTTTGCACTATCTCTCTCCTATCGGGGCTGATTCTGATAACTGCGCTACCCTCCCACAGAGCGAGCCATATACATCCCTCGGTATCTACGCACAGACCGTCGGGTTTGCCCATCAAAGGCGAGATGGTGATTATCTCTCTTTTATTATTAAAGTGAGGAAAATCGTAGGCAACTATTTTTTGAGTTGCAGTATCGCAGTAATAGACGGTTTTGCCGTCGGGTGACCAATCGATACCGTTTGAGATACTCACTTTCTCAATTATCGGGGTTAGCACTCCCCCACTCAGGCAATAGAGGGCGCCATCGCCCGAATCACTTATAGTGCCGACGTAGAATTTGCCGTCGGGACCGACCTTGCCATCATTAAATCGTCTGCCACGGATGGTCTCGGGCAAATGGAGCAGTTTAAAATCAGAGCTATAAACTCCATCCTCCATAGCAAAAATGAGGTCATCGTCGGTTGTGAGGGCTATTGAGCCCGTCTTTTGAGGGAGGGGGGTCGTAGTTGTTTTTTTGGTTGCCCAGTCAACCGAATGAAGCTTTTGGCCGTCGATATCGACAAAATACAGGCAGCCTTTAGATTCGCACCAAACGGGGCCCTCACCGAGCATGCAATTTTCTTTAAAAATCAGAGTGTAATCACACATAAGCTTATCTTTGCACACGACCTGTGCCGTCGCCCTTCATGAGGTTTTCGACCTCTTTAACGGTAACCTCGTTAAAATCGTGCTCAATGGTGTGCTTTAAGGCTGAGGCTGCAACTGCAAACTCGATAACGCCCTGATTATCATAGCCGTTTGAGAGGGCATAGATAAGGCCCCCACCAAAGGAGTCGCCGCCACCGACACGGTCAACGATATGGATAAGATAATTCTTTGAGAAGTAATATTCGTTATCTTTATAAAGCATTGCCGACCAGTTGTTATCGTTAGCAGAGATGCTTGCTCTTAGGGTGATTGCAACAATGGGGATATTAAACATATCAGACAGCTTTTTAGCAACAGCCTTGTAGCCATCCTTTGAAAGGGTGCCACTTGATACGTCGGTATCGTCGGCTTTGATGCCGAACACCTTTTCGCAATCCTCTTCGTTGGCAATGGCAACATCAACGTAGGGCATAAGCTGAGCCATTACCTCGCCTGCCTTTTGGCTCGACCAAAGGTTTTTTCTGAAATTCAAATCACAGCTGACGGTTATATTCTTTGCCTTAGCTGTTTTGACAGCATCAAGGCAAATCTCAACACAGTTATCGCTCAAAGCAGGGGTGATGCCTGTAAAGTGGAACCAGGTTGCTCCGTCAAAAATCTTATCCCAATCAAAATCCTCACGATTTGCCATTGAGATGGATGAATATTTGCGATCATAGATAACCTTTGAGGGGCGCATTGACGCTCCCTTCTCAACAAAGTAGAGGCCGAGCCTATCCCCACCGAAAACGATATCTGAGGTGTCAACATCGTGAGCTTTAAGGCTTCGAAGAGCCGATTTTGACAAATCGTTGTCGGGCATTTTGGTAACATAGGAGCTATTCATACCATAGTTTGCAAGGGATACAGCAACGTTGGCTTCGCCACCTGCGTAGCTCATCTCAAACAAATCTGCCTGAACAAAACGATTGTAGCCTTCAGGATTAAGGCGACCCATTATTTCACCGAAGCATACGAATTTCATAATATTATTCTCCTATTTGTGAAGTGTATTTTTTAGCAAGCTGAGTGATTTTGCCAAACTCTTTGCTCTTAATATAATCCTTTTTGACGATGTTGGAGCCTACTCCTACACCCTTGATGCCGATTGAAAGAAAGTCAGATAGATTGTTTTCGTTTATGCCGCCAACTGCGAGCAGTTTGACGTGATTAAGAGGTGCCGAAAGAGCTTTGATATAGGATAGACCTATCTCACCCGCAGGGAACAGCTTAACATAGTCTGCACCCCAGAGTTTAGCGTTTGCAGCCTCTGAAGGGGTTAGAGCACCTGGAATAGAGACAATGCCCCTGCCGACTGTGTGGCGAATGACAGCCTCGTCGGTGTTGGGCGAGATTATGTATTTTGCGCCGGCGTCAGCTGCCTTGTCGACCTGATTGAGGGTCATAACGGTGCCTGCTCCAACCAGCATTTTGCCCTCGAATTTTTCTGAGAGAGTTTTAATTTGGTTTGCAACATAATCCTCAGGCAGTTTGCCACTTTGGTCAAAGGTGACCTCAACGAGCTTTATGCCGCCCTCATACATCGCTTCGACCGTGGGTATTAGCTCCTCATCGGTAAGGCCACGCACGATGGCGATAATTTTATATTTATCAATTTGAGAGATAACATCTTGCTTTGTCATGATTACCACCCGTATCTTTCAGACATTTCGGCATAAAACTCATCAAAGAGCTTGTCGAAATATTCATCGGTATTATATGACGGCTTTCTGCAATAATCGGTCTTTATTATACCTCTGCGGCAGAGAATCCTCTTTTCAAAAGAGATAATCTGCTCTACGTTTTGACGGATGTGGTTGAGCATGGGGAGCAAGAAATTATGCACCTTAATTGCCTCGTCACGATTGCCGTTTACGTAGTTATTATAGATATCAAGATAAACGTCATACATTGAGCAACCCGGCATTGCACCAATAGCGCCTCTATCCATACACTCGATAATTTGGAATCCAGCGTTGCCGACAAAAATCTTCATTTGGCCATCGGTCAAATTCATGAGGTTGGTAACGTAGGGACCTGCAGGCTTGCACTCGATTTTGTAATAGATAACGTTAGGGCATTCCTTTTGGAGCTTGCAGAACACCTCTGGAGCAATAGCAACACCAGTCTGCTCGGGAGCGTACTGCGCCATAACGGGGATATTGACTGCCTTTGCGACACTCTTCATGTGCTCATAAAGATAGCCTGCTCCCGGTTTTAAAAAGAAGGGGGGCAAGAGCATAAGGCAATCAGCGCCCGACTCTTCAAAGAATTTTGCCTGCTTAACAGCCACCTCGGTTGCGTGGTCGGTGACCGAAATAATTGATTTGCCACCATATTTTTTGCAGGTTTCGACGGTCACCTTGACCATGTTTTTGCGCTCTTCATCGCTCAGTTTATAATATTCACCTGCGATGCCAAAGAGGGTCACAGCGTGACAGCCACCCTCGATAAGGGTTTTTATGAGGTTCTCAAGGCTCACATAGTCAACCTCTCCGTTTGTATCAAAGGGGGTTGCGATGATGGGGCAAATTCCTTTAATCTCTGTCATTTAAAAACATCTCCCATTAGTTAGTTTGATAATAACTTCGAATTCTAAATTATCCTTTAGATAGACTATTTTTTTGTTATTCATAGCAATTGAAATCTTGTCGTAAAAGCCATTTGTTGGCTCAAAGGCAAGGTTATAATCGCCCTTGTAGCCACCCTCGTTTATCCACACGCCAAGATAAGGCAAAGCATCGCTGTTAAAAATAGTGGTAAAGGTCAAATCGTGGTTTGGGTAGTAGGCTCCACACACACCGTTTTTTATAGGGTCCAGAATATAATACTTCTCTACCCTATTGGCTGAAAGGGGTGCAACCCTTGTGAATAAGTAACCACTTTCGCTGACGGGATAGGTATGCACCGACCCGACCTCGCCTAGACAAGTTTTCTTTTTAACGTTAAGCATGCTTTTGGTTTCGGGTGGATAAAACAGCTCCATATTCTCTTCGCAGTTTGCAAGGCAATGCATAGCCCATATGCATGGATTTTCGCCTGCCTCATTGTTTTTGATGGAGTATTTTATAGACACCCCATCCTCTAAAAGGGCAACTCGCTTTTCGTAGCTATAGTCAAAGACCTTGCCACGCATTTTGAGGGTAGCTGCGGTATCGTCGGCTTCATAAGAAAAGCGCGACCTCCATATTTCGCCATGATCGGGGTAGGATAGCTCTCGCCCGTTAAAGCTGATTTGCTCAGGGTTGATGTTGGGAAAGGCATCGTCATAGCCCCATGCCGATTTTGAGAAGGGGTCGCCCTCGCTCAAAACTGCCCTTTCACCCTGATAGAGAAGCTCAAAGGCTTTGTCGATTTTATAAATCGATGCGATTTTACCACCCATTTCGGGCAATATCGTCACCTTGAAAGTTTGGTTTTGAAGCAATATCTCTTTCATCATTCTTTATACTGCATATAGGTCAAATCGCAGCCCTCATCGGCCTGAGTAACGTTATCGATAAAGTTTCTGATAAAGCCACGCTTGATATCGGGGTGATCCTTGCGCTTAAAATCGGCAAGTCGCTCGGCAATTTCTTCGTCGGTCAGATTGACCTCGATGATATTGTTATCAACGTCAAGATGGATAATATCACCGTCTCTGACTGCTGCTAAGGGGCCACCGACTGCCGATTCGGGCGCAACGTGGAGAACCTGAGTGCCAAAACAGCCACCCGACATTCTTGCGTCGGTGATTCTAACAAAATCTTCTATGCCACGCTTTTTAAACTTGGGTGGTAGTGGCATGAAGTTGCCGTTTTCGGGCATACCCGGTGCGCCTACGGGGCCGTAGCCTCTAAGAACGATAACGGTGTTTTCATCTAAATCGGAGCTGTCATCAAGTAGGAATTTTTGACATTGCTCTAGATTATCAAACACCTTAGCAGGGCCCGTATGAGTCAAAAGATGAGGTGATGCGGCGCTTCTCTTTATAACTGCGCCCTTGGGTGCAAGGTTGCCGTAGAGCACTGCTATGCCACCCTTTTGCTCGATGGGGTCATCGAGGGGGCGGATAACGTTGGTATCATAGGGCATATCGATATCTTTAAGGTTTTCGCCCACAGTTTTGCCCGTAACGGTCAGGCACTCGGTGTTAAGGCTGCCCTCAAGCTCCTT
>JAZRMJ010000304.1:0-11956 GCA_045647445.1 Acutalibacteraceae bacterium
ATATCGTTGTCTGCAAAACTCAATCCCGCTTTTCTCGTGATATGGAAATGATAGAGCGCTACATTCATGGCAAGTTCAGCGAATGGGGGGTGCGTTTTGTTGGGGTGGTCGATAATGCAGACACCTCCGTTAAGGGCAATAAAAAAGCGCGACAGATTAACGGACTTATCAACGAATGGTATCTGGAGGATTTATCCGACAATGTTAAATCGACTCTTAAATCAAAACGCAAAAACGGTGAATTTGTCGGCGCCTTTGCGCCATACGGATATATTGTTGACCCAAGCAATAAAAATCACCTCATAATCGATGACAAGGCAGCAACTGTTGTCAGGCGAATTTTTAATATGTATCTTAGTGGCAATGGCTATATAACCATTGCCAAAGCCTTGAATGAGGATAATGTTCCACCACCTTGTGTGCATAAAAAACTGCTTGGTAGCAATTATTATAACTCTAAATTCGAGAGGAGTGGCTTGTCGACCCCACTATGGTCGTCGGCTTCGGTCTATACCATTCTCCGTCGCAAGGAGTATACGGGTGCGCTCGTTCAAGGCAGGGGCGAGACCATCAGTTTCAAAACGGGCAAACGCCGTAAAAAGCCAGAATCTGAGTGGGATGTAACAGAGTTTGCTCATCAGCCTATTATCTCATATGAAGATTTTGAAGCTGCACAGTGTTTGCGCGCTCAAAAAGGTAGAGGCCAAAAAATCCCGAGTGGTATCTGTCATCCACTCTCAAATAAGGTCTTTTGCAGTGAATGTGGCAATACTATGTGGAAGATGAGTTATGCACTAAAAAACGGGCGATATAATTATCTGACCTGTCGCACCCGAAAAGCCTCAAAATCAGCTTGCAATAACTGTCACAGCATAAGACTTGATAAATTGGAAGCGCTTATCTTAAACGAAATTAATAAGCATTTAAAAGACCATAAAATCGACCGTCTGACCTTTAATATGGCACAGCAACTGATAACCTCAGTTCATATCGGCAGTATCAATCAAAACAACGAGCGAGTAATTAAAATAGAGTGGTCAATATAATCTTGTTGAATTTATAAAAAATATAGGATATACTAAAATAAAGCAATAAAAAGAAAGATGATTTAAATGTCAGTAATTAAATTAACTAAAGAGAATTTTAACGAAACCCTTAAAACCGACAAAACCATTCTTATTGATTTTTATGCCGATTGGTGTGGTCCCTGCCGAATGGTATCCCCGATTGTTGATGAAATTGCCGACGAATATCCCGATATAGTTGTCGGCAAAATTAATGTTGATGAGCAACCTGAGCTTGCCGAAAGCTTTGGTGTTTCGAGCATCCCTATGCTTTTGGTTGTTAAAAACGGAGCAGTTGCCAACCAAGCTATCGGCGCAAGACCTAAAGAGGCAATTTTGAGCATGCTGAATGTTTAAAGAAAGGTCTTTAAAGCCATGGAGCACTTATATGATATAATTATCATCGGTGGTGGCCCTGCAGGCTACACATCAGCTTTATATGCCTCTAGAGCAGGCTTTGATACACTTGTTATCGAGAGAATGTCGGTCGGTGGTCAACTTGCTTTAACCGATATTGTCGATAACTATCCCGGCTTTGACGAAGGTGTCGACGGCTTCACTCTCGGCATGAAGATGCAACAGGGAGCGGAGCGTTTCGGTGCAAAAACCATTTATGCAGAGGTTTTGTCGGTCGATTTAGAAGGGACCGTAAAAATAGTTAAAACCTCAAATGAGGTTTTGAGCTCTAAAGCAGTTATTATCGCAACGGGCGCCAACCCTCGTCGGCTCGGTCTTGCAAACGAAGATAAATATCTTGGCAGAGGGGTCCACTACTGCGCCCATTGTGACGGCAGATTTTATAAAGATAAAACCGTTATGGTGGTCGGTGGCGGCAATAGCGCTGTGTCTGATGCCCTTTATCTGTCGCACCTTGCTAAAAAGGTTTATCTTGTCCATCGCAGAGATGCCTTTAGAGCAACAAAGCTTTATCACGACCCACTTATGAAAGCAGAAAATATTGAGCTTGTGCTAAATAGCCAGGTTTCTGAGCTGATTGTGGGCGATAGAGTCGAAGGCGCAAGAGTCAAAAACAACATAACTAATCAGATAACAGATATCGAGTGTAATGCTGTTTTTGTCAGCATAGGCAGAGAGCCTGCAACTGAGCTGTTTAAAGGCTTAGTTGAGCTTGATTCAAACGGCTATATCATAGCCGACGAAACGACTAAAACTAATATAGATGGTGTCTACGCCGTAGGAGATGTGCGCCAAAAAGCGTTGCGTCAGGTGGTAACAGCCGTTTCTGACGGTGCTGTTGCAGTTCATTTTGCAGAGCAATATTTGGCAGATTTAGACTAATTTAAGTACCATACTTTGGCTTGTCAAAAAGGGTCAAGTATGGTACACTTTTTTATATATAATATAGTATTGGTTAACTCGTGCCACGGTGGGTTTGACGGTGGCTCTGTAGCCACAGACGGCACCTGTGAAAAGGATATAAATCTCAGTATTTCGCTTGAGTTAAACGATATGCTTAAAGATTTAGGTTTTAATACTTTGCTGATAAGAGATACAGACTGCTCGGTTGAAACCGAGGGCAGTAGCATAAGAGAGAAAAAGCGAAGCGATATTAACAATCGTCATTCCCTTATGAAAAAGCATCTCGGCAGCGTGTATCTTTGCATTCATCAAAATAAATTCTCATCTCCCTCAATTAAAGGCGCACAGGTGTTTTTTACCCCGTCAAACGACCAATCAAAAGCACTTGCCGAGAGTGTGCAATCAAATATTATCTCATTAGTGCAAAAAGATAACCATCGCAAAATTAAACCTTGTAGCGAAAGTGTTTTTATAGTTAACAAAGCTCCAAAAAACTCAACTGCCGTGCTTATAGAGTGTGGCTTTTTATCTAACCCTAACGAGCTTAAAAATTTAAAAGATAAAGATTATCAATCCAAACTGTGCTTTGCAATTGTTTGTGGCTTAACAGATTGGATGAGCAAAAATTAAAAACTAGGAGAGACCGATATGGCAAAGGCAAAAAATGTTTATATTTGCTCCGAATGTGGCTTTGAAAGCGCAAAATGGTTTGGGCGTTGTCCATCCTGTGGCGAATGGAATACCCTCACTGAAGAGGTGGTGGCGCAAGTTTCATCAGGCGCACCCATCTCAACAGCTAACGTTAAAGCGTTCACCCTCGATAACATCACTACCGATGATGAGCATCGCTTTGATACAGGTGTCGGTGAGCTCAACCGAGTGCTCGGTGGTGGAATCGTTAAAGGTTCGCTTATATTGCTTGGTGGTGACCCCGGCATAGGCAAATCAACCATGATGCTTCAAATTTGCCAATTTCTTGGTCAAAAGCTCCGTGTGCTCTATGTATCGGGCGAAGAGTCACAGCGCCAGATAAAGCTCAGAGCCAACCGTTTGGGTGTCGATAGCGTTAACCTTTCGGTCATGTCGGCTACCGATGCTCAGGCAATATGCGAATATATTCGAAGTGAGCAACCCGATATAGTCATAATCGACTCTATTCAGACCATGTCTATTTCCGAGCTTAATTCTTCACCGGGTAGTGTGCCACAGGTTAGAGAAAGCACCAATCTATTTTTGCGAACTGCAAAGAGCTGTGACATTCCTATCTTTATAATCGGTCACGTTAATAAGGATGGTGCAATCGCAGGCCCTAAGGTTATGGAGCATATAGTCGATGCCGTGCTGTATTTTGAGGGCGATCGCAATCTGTCATATCGAATTTTGAGAGCAGTTAAAAACCGTTTCGGCTCAACCAACGAAATTGGTGTTTTCGAAATGTGCGACACAGGGCTCAAAGAGGTAGCAAACCCATCTCAGATGCTCCTCTCAGGCAGACCAAAGAACGTGCCGGGTACCTGCGTTGTCGCAACAGTAGAGGGCTCAAGACCCATCTTAGCCGAGGTTCAAGGCCTTGTAACCGAGAGTGGCTTTGGCAATCCCCGTCGTATGTCAACAGGCTTCGACTATAACCGTTTCAGCCTTATCCTTGCAGTGCTTGAGAAAAGAGCAGGCTATTTCTTTAATAATCTTGATGCCTATCTTAATATTATCGGTGGCTTTAGGCTTGATGAGCCTGCAGTTGACCTTGCAGTAGCAATAAGCCTTATATCAAGCCTAAAGGATGCACCCGTACCCGAAGATATAATCGTATTCGGTGAAATTGGTCTTGCAGGTGAGATTCGTGCAGTATCTCAGGCGCAACAAAGAGCGCAAGAAGCTGCAAGGCTCGGCTTTAGCCGATGCATTGTTCCTCACTCATGCATTAAACAAATGCAACGCATTGAGGGCATTGAGATTTACGGTGTCAAATCTGTTCGTCAAGCAG
Source organism: Acutalibacteraceae bacterium (assembly GCA_045647445.1). GTDB lineage: Bacteria > Bacillota > Clostridia > Oscillospirales > Acutalibacteraceae > RGIG2206. The sequence continues at coordinate 4,369 of JAZRMJ010000304.1, forward strand.
TGGCCATTATATTTGACAATTGACGGGGTTAAATAACTATGAAATTCCTACATTTATCCGACCTTCATTTAGGCCTTAGATTGCATGAAATATCTATGCTGGATGAACAGCGCCATTTGCTAAACGAGGTTGTGCGTGTAGCCGGTGAGCAAAACATCGATGCTGTGCTTATATGCGGCGACGTTTATGATAAATCAATCCCGCCTGCTGAAGCAGTTCAGCTGTTTGACAGCTTTTTAACCGAATTGAGTGCACTCGGTGTGCCCACCCTTGTGTCGTCAGGCAACCATGATTCAGCTGAGCGACTATCCTTTGGCAGTAGCATCATGGCTAAAAACAACCTCTATATTTCGCCCGTTTATAATGGCGAGCTGACAAAAATCACCTTAAACGATGAGTTTGGCGAGGTTGACTTTTTTATGCTCCCCTTTGTTAAACCTGCCAACGTTAGACGATTTTTCCCCGATGACGAAATTAATGACTACACCGATGCAATTCGCGTGGCGCTTCAAAAGGTCGATGGCGATAACCGAAAAGTGCTGTTGTGCCATCAAAATGTAACCGACCCTTCGTCGGGCGAGAGAATTATCGGTGGCCTCGACAATGTGGATGCTTCGGTGTTTGAAGCCTTTGATTATGTTGCTCTCGGTCATATTCATCTGAGCTATAGTATTATACGTGATTCTATTCGCTATTGTGGCACAAACCTTTGCTACGATTTTAAGCAGGTAGACCAGACCCGTGGCTTAGATGTAGTTACCATCGATAGCGAGGGTAACTGCTCTGTTGAGCGACTGCCCTTCACCCCGATTCATGCAATGAGGTGTCTGCGTGGTGCCCTTGAGGAGCTAACCGACGTCACCAAGGTGGATAAGCAGTATGTTGATAGCTACCTTCGTGTTACCCTGACCGACGAAGAAGAGACCATTGATGCAATCGGTCGGCTTCGTGCAATATACCCATTAATGCTTGTGCTCGATTATGACAACACTAGAACACGCACTCAAAGCTACGTGCTCGATGGTGGCGAAACTGACAACAAATCACCCTTTGAGCTGTTCAGTGAGTTTTATGAAATTCAGAACGGACAGGCTATGAGCGAGCGACAAGCGCAAGAAATTGATGATATTATCAAGAAGGTTTGGGGTGAGACAGTATGAAGCCGTTACATCTTACTATATCTGCTTTCGGCCCCTTCGCTGAAAAAACCGATATAGACCTCAGCAGCTTTGGCAATCGAGGGATCTATCTTATTACGGGCGATACGGGAGCGGGCAAAACAACCATATTTGATGCTATTTGCTACGCACTTTACAGAGAAGCAAGCGGCAAATATCGTTCAAAGGCTGCATCATACCGTTGCACCTATGCAAAGCCTGAGACTCCCACCTTTGTTAGCCTTGAGTTTGAATATATGGGCAAACGCTATACCGTCACCCGTAATCCTGAATATATGCGCCCCAAAACTCATGGAGAGGGCACAACCAAAGAACTCGCAAAAGCAGAATTAAAAATGCCCGATGGTAGCGTGATCACTAAGGTCGGAGATGTTGACCGTGCTATCGAAGAATTGATAGGCCTTAATCACGACCAATTTATTCAAATATCCATGCTCGCTCAGGGTGATTTTCAGCGACTTCTTAATGCTGACACTAAAGATAGAAAAGAAATATTCAGGCGCATTTTCAGCACCAATGCATATGAAGAATTTCAAAATAAACTGAAAGAGCGTTATCTGACCCTCAATCATCAATGGAATGACCAAAAGAATTTGGTTATAGAGCTTATCAAAACCATTGCAGTTTCAAGCGAAGGCTTTACAGAACAGCTTGAAAGCATCAAACAATCAGACGGATATTGCCCAACCGAAACGGTTTGCGAATTGCTTGATGCTATGATTAAAGAGGATGGCGACTTAGCCGGGGAGATAAAAACTAAACTCGAGGCTATCGATAAAGAAGCTCAAAAGTGTGCAACCGATATCAGCACTGCAAAGAGCATAATTGATATGCACAAGCAATCACAGCAGCTGCTGGCTCTGATTGATAACCTAAAAAAGCAACGAGATTTATTCAGCCAAGTTCTCGAAAAGATTAAGGCGAAAGCACCCGAGCGAGAGCAATTAGCTGTTGACTCAGGCATTATCAAGGGTCAGCTCGATCAATATGATGCGCTCGATAAACTGTTTAATGAAGGCACGGCTGTTAGAGCAAAAATTAACGCCGATACCGAAGCAAAGAAAAAATTAACCAAAAACCAAAATGATGCATCAGCAGAGCTTGAGGGATATCGCAAATCTTTTGATGAGCTTTCTGACGTGCAAAAGATGCATAGCGAAGCAGTCAGAAAACTTGATTTGATGAATCAGCAGTTAAAAGAGCTCGATGAGCTTAGCAATCTGCTTAAAAAGGTTGATAGCCTTTTAGAAGCATATAATAAGTCATCTGAAGCTTACATTAAAATCCATGATGAGTATGAAGCAAAGCGTCAGCATTATGCAATTTTGGAAGATGCGTTTTTTAATGCGCAGGCCGGTTTGCTTGCAAGCCGATTGGCCGACGGCGTTCCTTGCCCCGTGTGTGGTGCGATTAAGCATCCGTCACCCGCAAAACTATCCGATGAAGTGCCTGATGAATCGGTGCTCAAATCAGCAAAGCAACAGCTTGATAACATTTTGCAACAGGTTCAAAATGCAGCAGCCGTCGCCCAGAAGGATAAGGGTGCATACGATAATGCTTCAGCCGATGCCGTCGCTCGCATTGAGCAGCGATTTGGTCAAATAGATGAGCCCCAAAAGGTGATTTGTGCTACTGTCAACAGATTAAACGGCGAATGTCAATTGACTGAAAGGTCGGTGGATAAGCTCAAAAAGAATTGCGATAAGCGTGACGAGCTCGAAAAGCTCGTTCCTCAAAAACAGAACGAGTTAAATGATCTGGCTAAAAAGCTTTCAGACCTTCAAGCATCTCTATCGTCAAACAACGAGCGCAGAGATCAGCTTTTAGCTCGATACAACGATTTGTCAAAAACACTTAAATTCAAGTCTAAAAAGGATGCAAATGCCGAGTTAGAGAGGCTTGAAGCTCAAATTAAAGAGCATGATCAAAACCTTAGCAAAGCTCAAAAGGATTATGATGATTGCAACCTTGAATTGACCAGGTCAATTGCCTCTCAAAAAATCCTTGCCGAAAAACTTGATGGCATAGAGCTGCCCGATATCCAAATGCTAACTCAAAAAGCCGATTTGATTAATAAGCAAAAGGCAGAGTTAAGCGAAAGCAGAGACTCAGTTGTGGTGCGAATGAACGGCAACAGAAACATTCGTGCTTCTATTAACCAATATGGTGCTCAGATGAATTCTCTTGCCGAAGATTTAAAAACCGTTCAAGCCCTAAACAGCACGGCAAACGGCACTCTTAGCGGCAAAGATAAAATTGGCTTTGAAACCTATGTTCAGATGCGTTGGTTTGATCGCATAATAACTATGGCTAACCTGCGATTTGCCGATATGACAGGTGGTCAGTATCGTCTTATCCGTCGCAAAACTGCCGAAAGTCGCGTGGGTCAAAGTGGATTAGAGCTGGATGTTATCGATTATCGTAACGGTACCTCAAGAAGCGTTAAAACCCTTTCGGGTGGTGAATCCTTTAAAGCTTCGCTATCGTTAGCGTTAGGATTGTCTGACGTTGTTCAATCGGTATCAGGTGGAATCCATCTTGATGCAATGTATATCGATGAGGGTTTTGGCTCACTTGATGATGAATCGCTCTCACAAGCCATAGAGGTTCTCACAAAGCTTTCAGACGGAGATAGAATAGTTGGTATCATATCTCACGTTGCCGAGCTAAAGCAACGCTTTGAGCGTCAGTTAATTGTCAAAAAGGATGAAAACGGCATAAGCTCAGTAAAAATAGAACTATAATTCAAAGGCAGTTTAGAGGTTCTCTCTAAACTGCCTTTGAAATTTGTAATTATTTTGAGTTTCTAAATTTAAGCACGAGTGAGGTCAGCATAATACCGATGGGGAATATAAGTGCAAAGGTCAGACCAGCCGAAATGCTATCTCCAAAGTTTTGCGAAACTGCTCCTATTGCAAGTGGGCCTATGGTGCAACCTATGTCACCTGCAAAAGCTAGAATGCCAAATAGCTGTGTTGATGAGCCAAGTCTTTCTGCTGCAAGGCTGAGCGTACCAGGCCAAAAAATTGCAACTGCGGCGCCGCATAGCGCTATTCCAGCAAGTGATAGCAGGGGATAAGGTGAGAATGCGGAGAGCAAAAATCCGACTGTCAGCAATGCGCCCGAAACCAGCATGTAGTTTATAAGCTTAACCTTGCCACCTAAAATTGAATAGATTACTCTGCCCGAGCCCATTAGTATTGCAAACATAAATGGGCCTGCAATATCACCGGTTGCTTTTGATACTTTAAGACCTGTTTCTGCAAAGGTTGATGCCCATTGGCTGACCGAAAGCTCAGCGGCACCACCAAGAAGCATTAAACCAAACATAATATAAAAGGTCAGTCTCTTTAAGGGGTGTTTGCCTTGCTTTGAATCAGCCTCTAAATCGCCTATCGGCATTAAAGAGGTGAGAAGGGTATCAATTGCAGGTATCAGAGCCCAAAACAAAACAATGTAGCTCCAATTCTTAGTTCCGAAAATAGCAAAAAACAGAGTCGTTAAACCGATTGTGAAGGCCGACCCCCAGCAATAAAAGGAGTGCAATAAGCTCATAGCAGCCGACTTGTTTTCGTTAGGGCAGGCTTCAACTATGGGGCTAAAGGCTACCTCAACAAAGCCACTACCCGATGAATAAAAAAAGGCAGAAATAAGTAACGCAAGAAATTTGTTAGCCATAACGTTTGGCAAAACAGCAAGACAAACAAGCCCCAAAACTGCCGATGCCTGAGCGGTTATAGCAAGAAATCTTGCGTTTTTGTTTGTCATCAATTTTGACACAACAATATCGATTATAAGCTGAACGATAAAGGTGAAGGATATTAGCGTAGTGATATCGCTGAGTGTCAACCCAAACTCCTTCATAAACATAACAAACAGCAATGGTGGCAGATTGATTGAGATTGCCTGAGTTATAAAGCCTATAAAGCAGGCAGTCATGGTTAACTTGTAGCTTTTACGCATAAATTATCTCCTAAAACGTCAATCGCTCGGAGGGTATCCGAGCGATTTAATATTAAAGTTCAATGTTGTAGATAATGACCCCTGTGTCAGGGAAAAACTCGTAGCTGATAGATGAATCAAAATCAGAGCCATAGATTATATTGTCTGAACGAGTGTTGCCGCTAATCAAATCTTTTAAGGTTTTGAGTGATAGAGGGATTTGACCGTCAAACTCATCAAACGGAAAGTTTTTGTATACGCTCGAGATAATACTGCGAGTCATATCAATGGCGCTATTAAGATTTTCATCTGAAGCATTTTTAGTGTTAATGTCTATTGAAATATAACCATTTTCACCACGCTCAATATAAACCGTTGCGATTGACATGTTGGTTTTTTTATCGCTAAGATCAAACCCGTTAGCTTCAACATCTTCAGGTGCAATGGTAACGTCAACTTTTTCGTAGTTCACATTATCGCTGGGTTTGTAATCTTCGGTATCAGATACTATCTTGTCATCGTCAGACGGCTTGATATTAAAATCAGGGCTTCCATCCTCAGTAGTTAACGAAGAGGTGTTAGCTGTGTCATCCTTTACGGAATTGCAAGAGCATAGCAATAAGACAGCGCAAAGCATTAACGCAATTAAAGCGAATTTTTTCATAATTATCACCATAAATTATAGATTTGTCTTATTGTAACATTAATAGCGACCTTTTGCAACGATAATTTAATTATAAAATTTGCCAAACCATTGACAAAAAATAAAAATGTATTATAATATCAATTAGCACTCTGATATGGCGAGTGCTAATTATAAAACAAGGTGATATTATGGGCAAAAAACAATTTAAAGCAGAGTCTAAAAAATTGCTTGATATGATGGTGAATTCCATCTACACTCACAAAGAGATATTTTTGCGTGAGCTTATATCTAACGCCAGTGACGCTATAGATAAGCTTTATTATCGTTCATTAACCGACCAGGTGGTTGGCTTGTCTCGTGATGATTATTTTATCAGAATTGATGTTGATAGAGACAATCGCATCCTGACCATTACCGATAACGGTTGTGGAATGACGGCCGATGAGCTTGAGAGCAACCTCGGCACCATTGCACGAAGTGGCTCGCTCAACTTTAAAAAAGACAACGAGAGCAGAGATGAGGTTGAAATAATCGGCCAGTTTGGTGTAGGATTTTATTCTGCGTTTATGGTTAGCGACCGAATTGTTGTCGAGAGCTGTGCTTATGACTCAGATGAGGCTTATCGATGGACTTCAACCGGAGCAGACGGCTACACTGTTGAGCCCTGCAATAAAGATAGCCACGGCACAGTTATAACCATGCACATTAAGGATGATACCGATACCGATAATTACAGCGAATATCTTGATCAATATCGCATAAGTGGTATCGTTAAAAAGTATTCTGATTATATCAGATATCCCATCGTTATGGAGTTTGAAACTCAAAAGCCACAAACCGACGGTCAAGAGGGTGAGTATATAACTGAGCTTGAAACTCGTACCCTCAACAGCATGGTGCCCTTGTGGAGAAAGTCAAAGAGCGAAATAACGGCTGAAGAGTATAACGCTTTTTATAGCGAGAAGTTTTATGATTTTAAGGAGCCCCTTTCGGTTATTCATTCAAAAACTGAGGGTCAGGCAACCTATGATGCATTGCTCTTTATTCCTTCTCACGCACCCTTTGATTATTACACCAAAGATTTTGAAAAGGGGTTACAGCTCTATTCAAACGGTGTTTTGATTATGGATAAGTGCGCCGATCTTCTGCCTGATTATTTCAGCTTTGTTCGTGGTTTGGTCGATAGCGCCGATTTGTCGCTCAACATTTCTCGTGAGCTTCTTCAGCACGACCATCAGCTTCGAATAATTGCAAAGAATATTGAAAAGAAGATTAAGTCTGAGCTTACAAAGCTTCTCAACAATGACCGTGAAAAATATGAGGAGTTTTACAAAGCCTTTGGCGTGCAGCTAAAATACGGTCTTTACAGCGACTACGGTATCCATAAGGATGAGCTAAAGGATTTGCTTTTGTTTATCTCTTCTAATGAGGATAAACTTTGCACCCTCTCTGAATATGCAGAGCGTATGCTTGATGGTCAGACCGATATTTATTATGCAAGCGCAGAGACCATTGCAAAAGCTCGTATGCTACCACAGACCGATGCTGTGCTCGGCAAGGGCTATGAGGTACTGCTGCTTAGCGAAAACGTTGATGAATTTGCTCTTCAAATGCTCGCAGAATATGAGGGAAGACGCTTTGTTAATGTTTGTGATGATAAGCTCGACCTCGGAAATAAAGAAGAGAGTGAGGCTCTCACAAAAGCTAACGAAGATGGTAAGGAACTTCTTGAATATATGAAGTCGGCTATCGGTGATAGCGTTTATGCCGTCAGATTCACAAATAAGCTCAATCGTCACCCCGTCTGTCTTTCAACCGAGGG
>JAZRMJ010000305.1:0-1094 GCA_045647445.1 Acutalibacteraceae bacterium
CCGCTACCATTTCTCCTTCTAACGCAGCTGTTAAGACTATTCTTTGGAGCAGCTCCAATCCCGATGTAGCTTCTGTCAATGCCGCAGGCAAGATCTTCGGCAACTCTGAGGGTAGCGCCGTTATAACCGCCAAGACCCTCAGCGGCGGTGTTGTTAAGACTGTCAATGTTACCGTAACCGCATCCACTGCAAATGCTTCTACCCCTGTGTTCAGCGACAGCTTTGCAAACCTTAACAACTGGACCAATTCATCCAGCCTGATTTATATCACCGCAAGCACCGCTGCAACCGGTATGACTTCATCCTCTGCAACCCTGACCAGCAACAACAGCTACGCTTATACTAACGGCTTTGAACTGAGCTTTGACTATATGTCAAGCGGCAACGAGGGTGCATACTGGGATGATATCTATGGCTCAGTTTCTTATGCAGGCTTCGTGGTTCGCAGTGTTGACTGCGGCCGCAAGATTATGCTTTACGTAGACGGCACCAACGTCGGCACCTATGTAACCAACTGCACCATAGATTATGTAAACTACAAGCTTATCTATAAGAATGGCGTTGCACAGGTCTATTGTGATGGCGAGCTTGTTATAACTGCCAACGTTACTGCAAGCGCAACCAATAGCACCATTGCTTACACCCACAAGCAGCTTTATCGCAACACCAGCCTTGATAATATCTATCTGGGCAGCTTCTAACAATCAAAAAAGCGGTAGGCAGAGTAAAATCTGCTTACCGCTTTTAGTTTTTAAAACAACCAGTTTTTTATATCCTCATACCACTCGACAATTTTAAATTTAACCTTGAATCCTTCGCTTTTCGTAACAATTTTAGTATCCTCATCATTTAGCACCGAGCCGATTTCCTCACGTTCACTCGCCGCAGGCAGGCACATGTTGGGGAAACAAACGCACCACCAATTCTTACCCTCAGCGTCGCCCAAAAGCACCCTCACAGCCATATATCGACCGGCAGGCAGAGTGACCTCGTCATACTGTCGTGTATTAAAATCGGTGGGCGCAATTTCGACCGAAACTCCGTAGTCACAGCCGAGGTCATCAAGCGCCCTTTGAGCCGTCTCGGACAACCTT
>JAZRMJ010000306.1:0-1018 GCA_045647445.1 Acutalibacteraceae bacterium
AAGGGCGGTGAATCGATCAACTCGGTGGGTGAAATTCTTGGTGCTCACGAGATTGAGGATAACCGAGGCAAACAGAAGGTCAACTCCCTTAAGGGCGATTTTGCCTTTGAAAACGTCCGCTTCGGTTATGAGAATGAGCACCCCGTGCTCAAGGGCCTTGACCTGCACGTTAAGGCAGGTGAGACCATCGCCATCGTCGGTGAATCGGGCGCAGGCAAATCAACCATTCTTAACCTTGCGACCGGCTTTTATATGCCCACCTCGGGCAGGGTCACCGTTGACGGCAAGGACTTGGCTAAGATTGACCTGACCAGCTACCGTCAGCACATCGCCGTTGTGCCGCAGGTCAGCGCTATGTTCTCGGGCACTATTCGTGACAACATCACCTACGGCTCACCCTATGTGACCGATGATCAGCTCGATATGGTCATTGAGGCCGCCTGTCTTAAGCCTGTTATCGACTCTCTGCCACTCGGCCTTGACACCCCCATCGGTGAGCATGGCGGCAAGCTATCGGGCGGTCAGCGTCAGCGTATATCTATCGCCCGTGCGCTTATTCGTGACCCTCGTGTTATCATACTAGACGAGGCCACCTCCGCCCTCGACACGGTGTCTGAAAAGCATATTCAAACCGCCATCAACAACCTCGCTAAGGGACGCACCACCCTCATCGTCGCTCACCGTCTGTCGACCGTTAAGGATGCCGACAAAATCGCCGTGCTTAAAAAGGGTGTTTGCGTTGAGTTTGGCACCTTCGATGAGCTTATGGCCCTCAAGGGCGAATTCTATAACTTCCGTAATTTGCAGATTTAAAGCAAAAAAGTGTTTGCCTTTTGGTTGATACTGTGCTAAAATAAATCATTAGGTTTTATTTGCCAAAAGGAGGTTAATTAAATGAATTTCGAATTGATTGCTTTATCCTCTATTTCGTTGTCGTTCTGAGCATCGGTCTTTACTTCTTCTTTAAGACCAAAAATGGCGGCGAAAAAGAGTATTTTCTCGGCGGCCGCGAAATGGG
>JAZRMJ010000307.1:0-1923 GCA_045647445.1 Acutalibacteraceae bacterium
TATATCGCTTTGATTAAATGAGAGGGCTCCATCAAGCAAGGAGCCGAGCTTGACGCTTTTGTAGGCGACCGATTTGGTCGATTGGTTGCTGTTGTTTGCTCCCGTCAGGTCGGTCACAGAGCGCATTATAAAGGCTTTACCCTCAGATTTATTTGAGTATTGCTTTTGGTTTGTCTGGCTTGTGAAACGATTATGCTCATCCTTAGCGTCAACGCTGTGTTGGGCAAGGCTGTTGCCCTCACTATCGGCATCAGTTATTGAACTGACTCGCCTGAGCTCAACCGATGCACCCTCAATCGATAGCGACAAGGTAGCCTCAATTTCACTGCTAAACTCGGTCAGGTTAGAGGTCTTTTTATATGCGCTGTTATAGGCTGAATAAGCCTTTGCGCTGTTTATTTGACCACCGATGGAGTTAAAGCCACCATCCTCAAACATGGGGTCGCTTGGGGTCGAGTGGGTCGCATTATTAGCCGAACAAGCCGACAAAAATAAGGTCGCGCAAACCAAAACCAGCGCCATAAGTCGCTTCAAATCCATCACCTGCCTTGTCAAGGTTCGTTTTTATAGGTCGCCTCTGCCCTCAAGAGCGCGCGAAATGGTAACGTCGTCGGTGTATTCAAGGCTGCCTCCAACGGGTATACCATAGGCAAGTCGAGTGACCTTAATGCCCATCGGCTTTATGCAACGGGCAAGATAAGATGCAGTTGCCTCACCGTCAACGGTGGGGTTAGTGGCCATAATGACCTCTTTAATTCCATCGTCTGACAGCCTTTGCATCAGCTCACGAACTCGCAGCTGCTCGGGGCCGATGCCGTCGAGTGGTGATATAACACCATGAAGCACGTGATATAGTCCGTTGTATTCACGGGTGCGCTCAAATGCCATCACAGCTTGCACATCCTCTACAACGCAAATGACCGATTTGTCGCGCCTGGGGTCGCCGCATACGGTGCAAATATCGGAGTCAGACAGGGTTTGACAAACCTTACAGCAACGAATGGTGCGTCTCGCTTCTAAAATAGCGTCGGCAAACTCCTTTGCGCTCTCATCACTGAGCCCGAGCACGTAGAATGCCATGCGCTGAGCCGATTTGCGGCCAACGGCAGGCATGCGCTCAAACTGCTCAGTCAGGTGCGCAAGGGTAGGTATAGAGTAACCCATTAGAATAAACCGGGTATGTTCATACCACCGGTGATAGAGCCCATTCTCTGCTCGCTGTCGGCAGCGGCAGCTCGGATGGCCTCATTAACGGCGGCGCATACCAGGTCCTCGAGCATATCAATGTCGTCAGGGTCAACAACGTCGGGGTTTATTGAGAGCTTAACAACCTCGTGACGGCCGTTAACGGTCGCCTCGACCATGTTACCACCTGCAGAAGCAGTGTATTCTTTAACCTCAAGCTCAGCCTGAGCAGTAGCCATATCCTCCTGCATCTTTTGAGCCTGCTTAATCATTGATTGCATGTTGCCGGGGCCACCACCGTAGCCTTTAGGTAGTCTTGCTTTCATAACTTCATATCCTTTCGAGAATTATTGCTCACCGGCTAAAATGCCGGCTTCTTTAGCAGTTTTAATTATTTTGTCTAGTGGGTCATCGGGGGCAGAGACTGCCTTTTGAGTCTCTTTGTAGGGGCCGATTTTGTAGCTCTTGCCCGTCACGTGGGCGATAGCAGCCTTTAAATTGCCTCTATGCCTTGCGTCGGTGTTGACCATGTTTCTAAAGCTTTCGTGAGCGATTTTAATAAGCATGAAATCGCCCTGAATATAAGCCAGAGAGTCACCGAGCGCAGCCTTCATTAAGGGGTCGGTCTTGCCGAGTGCCGACAAAACCTCATTCCATCTATCAAAGGGGATTATATCGTTTGAGTCTGCCTCTGCAGGGGGCGGAGCAGGCTGAGTATCCTTTGGTTCGGGGGGAGGA
>JAZRMJ010000308.1:0-4995 GCA_045647445.1 Acutalibacteraceae bacterium
GGTCTCGCCATCATGGAGGCTGAGAAAAAGAGTGGCAAAATCATCACCATCGGCTTCCAGCCCCGTCTTGTCCCCAACATGCAGATGATTAAAAAGATTGTCGATTCAGGCGTTTTGGGCAAGATTTATTACATTCAGACCGGTGGCGGCCGTCGTCGTGGTATCCCTACCCCCTACGGCACTACCTTTATCGAAAAGGAGACCGGTGGCATCGGTGCTCTGGGCGACATCGGTTGCTATTCGCTCGACATGGTGCTTAACGCAATCGGCTATCCCAAGCCCCTAACCATTTCGGGCTACAAATCAGCCTATTTCGGCACCCGCCCCGATTATTATCCCTCTCACCCCGAGTATGCTGATAAATTCGGTGTTGACGATTTCGCTGCTGCATTCGTTCGTCTTGAGAATGATATCATCCTCGACTTCCGTATTGCATGGGCAATGAACATCGACACTCCCGGAGATACCATCATTTTGGGTACTGAGGGTGGTCTGCGTATCCCCTCTACCGACTGCTGGAACGGCACCGTCGGTGGCCCCATGACCCTTTATCGTGAGCTTTGCGGCACTCAGACCGAAACCATCGTTCCGATTATTCCCTTCGATGGCGATCGCTTTGAGCTTAAGCTTCGTTCCTTCATTGACGCTGTTAAAGAGGGTGGCGAGGCTCCCGTGCCCACCTCACAGATTATCATCAATCAGGCTATTCTCGACGGCATCTGCAAGTCAGCAGAGGCTGGCAAGGAGCTTGAAATCACCATCCCCGAAATCTAACAGCCTACAAAATACAAAATCCCCGAGGCTCACGCCTCGGGGATTTATGTATTGTCAGATTAGCCCTCAACGATAGCGTCTACAGGGCAACCACCGGCGCAAGCGCCGCAATCGATGCAGGTATCAGCATCGATAACATAGGTTGCATCGCCCTCTTTGATAGCCTCTACGGGGCAACCGCCCTCGCAAGCACCACACTTGATGCAAGCATCAGTAATCTTGTAAGCCATGTCGATATCTCCTTTATCTGTCGCTGTGCGAAAGGCGACTGATATTTGCCGTTTGCCACATCGCACAGTGTGGCGGCTTTCACAACTATTATAATAGCACACTTTGAAAAAAATTCAATAGTGTTTTTTTTGACATAATTTTTGCCTTAATTCTCTTGAGTCTGCTTTGGTTCTTTGGCGTGACCTCTGCCCAAGTTTTTAACGTCGCAGCAATCAAATATGATGGGAGCGCCGTTATCATCAAACGATACCTTGACCCTCTGCTCTAAAAGGCTGACCGAAATAACAGTGCCGATACCCTGAGGGGTTTTAACGGTTGCGCCAACCTTGGGGGTGATTTTGAGCAATTCATCATAAACGTTTTGCTCATAATTGAGGCAACACATAAGCCTACCACATGTGCCCGAAATTTTAACGGGGTTAAGTGACAGACCCTGCTCCTTAGCCATTTTGATGGATACGGGGTGAAAATCGTTTAAAAAGCGTGAGCAACAGAAGGGCTGACCGCAAATGCCGAGACCACCAAGCATTTTGGCTTCATCGCGCACACCGATTTGGCGAAGCTCAATACGGGTGCGAAAGACCGATGCCAAATCCTTAACAAGCTCTCTAAAATCAACTCGGCCGTCTGAGGTGAAATAAAAGAGCATTTTGCCGCCTTCAAAGGCGTATTCAACATCTACAAGCTTCATATCGAGCTTATGCTCGGCAATCTTTTTTTCGCAAACCGAGAAGGCTTCTTTCTCTTTTTTGTGGTTCTCTGCGTTGCGACGGTGGTCGGCTTCAGTTGCTCAGCGCTCAACCTCTCTTAAGGGAGCGACAACCGACTCGTCGGGAACGTTTTGATTAGTGGCAGTTACCTCGCCAAAAACCAGACCTCTTGAGGTTGACACGATAACGTTATCGCCTTTTTGAAACTTCTCACCCTTAGGATCAAAGTAGTATGCCTTGCCGGAATCTTTAAATCTGACTGAAATAACTTCAGGCATTGTAATCTCCTTATCTGCCGCAAAGCGGCTAAATCAGGGGTGACCCCCGATAATTTATATTTAATCTTCAATAGTGGCGCAAAGAGCAGCGCTAAAGCAGGTTATAAACAGCAAAGAGCCCATGTTGGCTTCGCAATCTTTAGACGCTCTGCGACAAGCATCGCAAAGAGCCAATAACTGCTCGGCAGTGAACTGCCTTGCAAGAGAGTGCCTTACATCACCCTCGGGGCAACGGGCGACACCGCCACTGCGAATGGTAAACGCATCGTGCATTATTCTGAGCATTGCCTCGGCTATTCCTTTTTGCGCCGTTCTGTCTCGCTCATAGGAGCGCATGGCAAGGTGAAGCTCAAGCTCACTGCCCCCTAAAAGAGAAGCAAGCCTCTCTGCATCGGCCATGTAGCCACGCTCGCCCGACAGCTTCGACAAGGCTTCGCCGATGGTGCCCCCATCGCAAACTGCCTCGACCTCACTTTGAGAATACTTAGGGTAGTGGGCAGCAATGTATTGCACTGCCTCACCCCTCTCGGGTGGAGTGAGCGAGAAAACTGCTGAGCGTGATACCACCGTGCCGAGTAATTGACGGGTGTATTCACAGGTCATTATGAACATTGCTGCTTCCGGCGGCTCCTCTAAAACCTTTAAAAGGGCGTTTTGAGCCTGAGGGTTCATGAGGGGTGCATCGGGAATAATAAACACCCGTTTGTTTGATTGGGTGGGTTTAATATAGGCGTTTTCACGCACGTCTCTTATTGCATCAACCTTGATGATTGACTTTTCGGGCAAAACAAAAGAAATGTCGGGCGCTTGCTCAGCCCTGCAGCAGGAGCAACGGCCACACGGAGGGTTATCACCCGTGCAAACGGCTGCCCGAGCAATCATTTTAGCGAGGGTGCGACGGCCTGAGCCGGGGGCTCCCTCAATTATTATAGCATGGGGCAGTCTCGATTGCGAGAGCATGGTACTAAGGCGACCGATGACCTCGCTATTGCCGACAAAGTCGCCAAAGTTCACAGCTTCTCAAACCTCTCAACGTCGGTCACGAATACGGTTGCGCCACCAACGGTAACCTCAACCGAGCTGGGCACAAACTGACCACTATAGGCTGCCATATCGGGCAAAACCTGTGAGCGCTTTGATGAATACTTGCGAATAATATCGAGCACACGGTCAACCTTTTCGGCATCAACACCGATTAAAAAGGTGGTGTTGCCCACCTTTAAAAAGCCACCGGTGGTAGCAAGCTTTGTAACAGAGTAACCTGATTTTGTTAAAGCAGAAGATACGCTGGGCGCATCATCGTTATTAACTATGGCAAATATAAGTTTCATAATAAAGCCTCCTTATCTTGTTAATCATGATATACACATTTTGCAGTTAACGCAAAAGCAATTATCAAATCATATAATATTTATAGTATTATATCATCAAATACTACCCCATGTCAAATGCTTTTAAATGACAATATTATGGGGGATTTTGACGCACTTTGAGATATTAAAAATTTAACTTGATAAATGCTTAAAAATGTATTATAATAGCTTAGTGACAGCCGCTCGTGCATTTGGGCGTGCGAATGTGTGGGTCCTGTGCGACGGGTTACCGTGAATCATGTCAGGCGGGGAACCGAGCAGCATTAAGCGGAGTTATCTGTGTGCCGCAGTTAATCTGCACATTCGCATACCCATTTATATGAACGGCTGTTTATTTTATTTAAGGAGGCGACCCTATGTACCGTGCGCTATACAGAAAATACCGTCCGTCCGACTTTTCGGATGTTTGTGGTCAACCTCAGGTTGTTCGCACCCTTAAAAATCAAATAACCGAGGGGCGTTTATCTCACGCCTATCTTTTCACCGGCTCTCGTGGTACGGGCAAAACAAGCTGCGCAAAAATTCTTGCAAAGGCTGTTAACTGCCTAAACCCCGTCGATGGTAACCCCTGCAACAAATGCGACATTTGTAAGGGCATCAACAACGAGACCATTCACGATATTGTCGAGATAGACGCTGCATCAAACAACGGCGTTGACGATATTCGTGAGCTCAGAGCAGGAAGCGCCTTCACCCCTGCTGCAGCAAAATACCGAGTTTATATTATAGACGAGGTTCACATGCTGTCGGTATCAGCCTTCAACGCTCTGCTCAAGACCCTTGAGGAGCCACCTGAGCATGTTATTTTCATTCTCGCTACTACCGAGGTGCATAAACTGCCTGCAACCATATTATCTCGCTGTCAGCGATACGATTTCAGACGAATTTCACCCGACGATATTGCCGACCGACTCGATTTTGTTGCTCAAAGCGAGGGCTTTAAAATCACTCGCGATGCTGCAGTGCTTATAGGCAAGCTCTCTGACGGTGCTATGCGCGATGCGCTATCTCTGCTCGACGTGTGCAGCGCTGCAGGTGACGTTAGCGAGCAAACTGTGCTTGACTGCGCAGGCATGTCGGGTAGGCAGTACCTCTATGAGCTGTTAAACTTCTGCTTTGCAGGCGAAACTGCATCGGCTCTAAACCTTATTGACAGGCTTTATTCAAACGCAAAAGACCTTGGCCGTCTGTGTGACGAGCTTGTGGGCTATCTGCGTGATATGATGCTTATAAAATCAGTGCGTGACCCTCAAAAGTTACTGCGTTGCCCTCAAGCTGAGCTTGAGCAATTAACCGAGCTTTGCCAAAAGGTCAGGCTCGATACCGTGCTTCATGCAATGGAGCTTATTGAGTCAACTGCTGCCGATATGCGCCAGGGCGCTTCTCGACGCACTGCAGTTGAAACGGCTGTTATTAAGCTGTGCGACCCATCCCTCGATTCATCCCCTGCAGCCTTGCTTCGCAGAGTAGCAGCGCTCGAATGCAGCGCACCCCGTCAGGCAGCAGAGCCTGTCGCTCAGCCGACTGCAGCTGCTCCTAAACAGGAGCCAACGCCGATTGCAAAGCCTGAGCCCAAAACAGAAAAGGCTGAGCCAACCCCTCCCCCCGTGGTTGAGGATAGAACTCCTC
>JAZRMJ010000309.1:0-14958 GCA_045647445.1 Acutalibacteraceae bacterium
GTTACATTCGATGCTAATAAGTCAAAAGAGATTACATTCACTTTAAGGGGAATTTAACATGAAGGTAGCATTAGTAACAGGTGTTGCAGGCGGTATCGGCTTTGCCACCGCTAAAACACTTTTAGATAATGGCGTTGCAGTTGTGGGCATGGATATTATGCCCGAAATGAAAAACTCGCCAGAGGGTGAATTTACCTACGTCCAGGGTGATTTGAGCAAGGGCGATGACCGTGAGAATTTTGTTAACGTCGCATTGAAAAAGCACGGCAAAATTGATATACTTGTTAACGTAGCAGGTGTCGCTCCTAAGGTAAGAAACGACCTGCTTGAGATGACCGAGGATAGCTACGATTTTGTTATGAACATCAACACTAAGGGTACCCTCTTTTTAACTCAGCTTGTTGCAAACAAAATGAAAAATAACGAGGGTCAAAACAAGGGCAGCATTGTTAACATCTCTTCAATGTCGGGCTACACCAGCTCGGTAAGTCGTGGTGAATACTGCATATCTAAAGCAGGTGTGACCATGATAACCACCCTTTTTGCCGACCGTCTTGCCGAATACGGCATTATGGTTAACGAAATCAGGCCCGGCATTATTGCAACGGGTATGACCGACAAGGTTAAGGCAAAATACGATGCTCTTATTGATGGTGGATTGCTCCCCATCAAGCGTTGGGGTCAGCCTGAGGATATTGCAAGCGCCGTTTGGTCCCTTTGCAACGGCTCACTACCTTATGTGACAGGTCAATCGATTGATGTTGACGGTGGATTCCACATTCAGAGGCTGTAATAATGAAGATATTTGAATTTGAAGCTGCAGTAATCGGCACCGGTGCTGCAGGCTATAACGCTGCTTGCCGACTAAAGCAGGCAGGCAAAAAGGTCGCAATCGTTACCGAGGGAGTTAACTGCTCAACCTCGCGCAACACTGGCAGCGACAAGCAGACCTATTATAAGCTGGGGCTTGGCTCAGACAGCATGGACAGTGTGCGCAAAATGGCCGAAAACCTCTTTGCAGGTGGTAGCGTTGACGGTGATAACGCTCTTTGCGAAGCCGCTCTGTCAGCAAGATGCTTTATGAATCTTTGCGAGCTTGGGGTTGAGTTCCCCACTAACAGATACGGTGAATACGTTGGCTACAAGACCGACCACGATCCCTATGCTCGTGCAACCAGCGCAGGGCCTCTCACCTCTAAATTTATGACCGAAGCGCTCCAGAAAAATGCCGAGCAGCTTGGTGTTGACGTTTTAGACGGTATGCTAGCAATTGAAATTCTTAAAGAGGGCAACAGCGTTTGCGGTATGCTCTGCCTTGAGATAGAAAGTGGCGAGATGGTTGCCGTCAAGTGCCCCGACGTTGTGATGGCTACGGGTGGACCTGCAGGCATTTATGCCGACAGCGTATACCCCGAATGTCACACGGGGTCAACTGCTTTGGCTCTTGTTGCCGGTGCTAAGGCTCAAAACCTGACCGAATGGCAGTATGGGCTCGCATCCATCGCTCCGAGATGGAATGTTTCGGGCACCTATATGCAGGTGCTGCCGAGATTCGTTTCTGTAGACGATGATGGCAATGAGTTTGAATTTTTGGCTGATTATTTTGAGGATAAATATGAGGCGCTGTCAGCTGTATTCCTCAAAGGGTATCAATGGCCCTTTGACTCTAAAAAGGTGCTAAGCGGCTCATCGGTTATTGACCTGCTCGTTTATCGTGAATGCGTGCTCAAAAAGAGAAGGGTTTATCTTGACTTTACCAAAAACCCCTTTGGCATGGATGAGATTGAATATTCGGCTCTTTCGGATGAAGCCTACGATTATCTTTATAAGGCTGAGGCTTGCTTTGGCACTCCTATTGAGCGCCTGTTGAAGATGAACTCCCCTGCTGTTGACCTTTATAAAAACAAAGGTCTTGATATCACAAAGGAGTATTTGCAAATTGCTTTATGCGCTCAGCACAACAACGGTGGCATTGCCGTTGATTTGTGGTGGCAGACAAGCGTTAGAGGTCTTTTTGCTGCAGGTGAATGCGCAGGAACTCACGGCATAGCAAGGCCAGGTGGTTCTGCTCTGAACGCAGGTCAGGTTGGCTCGCTCCGTGCAGCTCAGTTCATTGCTGCAAGGCCTAACGATTCTATTGATTACGACAGATTTTTAGAGCTTGCAAATGAGAAAGCAAGCGAGCAAGAGAAGGTGCTGAGTCTTGTTCTTAGCAACACCGATACGGTCGCTGATATGATTTTAGCTGCTCAAAGGCTTATGAGCGACTCTGCTGCAGCAATTCGCAATAAAAGCGAGCTCACAATAGCTCTTAACAAGGTTAACGCATCACTTGAGACTCTAAACGAGACTGCAAGGGTTAAGATGCCCGCTCAGCTTTATGCCTATTACAAGCTCAAGGATATTCTTATCACTCAGCAGGCAGTGCTGAGCGCTATGATTGACTACGCTGATACCGTGGGTGATACTCGTGGCTCCTCGCTCTGCTTTGACGAAAATGGTCAGCTTCGAGAGGGCCTTGAAGAAATATTCCGTTTCACCGAAGAAAAGAGCGATACACGCACTAAAATTCAGCAGGTTTATCTTGCCCACGGCGAGTTTAAAGCCGAATGGCGTGAGGTTAGACCCTTGCCTGAGGGTGACGACTTTTTTGAGAATATTTGGCGTGGTTACAGAGAGAACAAAAACGTTTTCTAAAGGGTGATTTAAATGAAAAACTTTCGTTTAGGGCTTGTTTCTATTTCGTTTCGTGGTAACTCACCTGAGCAAATACTGACCGAAATGAATAAAGCAGGGCTAAAATATATTGAATGGGGCAGCGACGTTCATGCTCCCTGCTCTGATGAGCAAAGACTTTGCAAAATCGCACAGTTTCAAAAGGAGCATAATATAATCTGCTCCTCTTATGGCACATATTTTTGGCTTGGCAGAGATGACGTAAATGAGCTTGAGAGCTACATTAAGGCTGCTAAAATTTTGGGCACCAATATTTTGCGCCTTTGGTGCGGCAACAAAAACTCGCAGGATTACACAGCTAAGGAGCGTGACCATCTTTTTGAGCAATGCAGACTGGCTGCAAAAATTGCCGAAAAGAATGACGTTATCTTTTGCATGGAGTGTCACCCCAACACTTACACTAACAAAACGGCGGCAACGCTTGAGCTGATGCAGGCAGTTAATTCTGAGCATTTTCGCATGTATTGGCAGCCTAATCAATTTGAATCTTACGATTACAATATCGACGGCGTTCACAAGATTGCACCCTACATGGAGCACGTTCACGTTTATAACTGGGAGGGTCACGGCAAATTCCCTCTAAAGGATGGCATTGCAAAGTGGCGTGAGTATCTTAAAGCATTTAAAGATAACACTGCCCTGCTACTCGAGTTTATGCCCGATAACAGAATTGAGAGTCTTTGTGATGAGACTAAAGCACTTTTTGAAATAGTGGAGGCAGAGTGATGAAGTCGATTTTTTTAAACCAAAGTGAGCAAACGGTCAGACGAGTTTATTCTAAGGAGCTTATTGAACGACTAAAGATTGAAGCCGGCCTTGAGGATTGCGTTTTTTCTAAAGAACAGCTTATGGAAAACCCCGAAAAATTTAAAGACACACGCTTTGTATTTTCGACCTGGGATATGCCCGTCATGACCGAGGATGAAATCAAAAAGCATCTGCCATTACTTGAGGCTGTCTTTTACGGTGCAGGCAGCGTGCAACACTTTGCTCGCCCCTTCTTAAACTGTGGGGTTAAGGTGTTTAGCGCTTGGGCTGCAAACGCTGTGCCCGTTGCTGAATACACCATTGCGCAAATTATTCTCGCAAACAAGGGGTATTTTGTTAGCTCTGCTGTTATGAGTGGTGGCAACCCTCATTCTGCAAAAGCTATATACGAGCAGTATAGAGGTAATTATGGCGCTAATATCGGCATTATCGGTGCAGGTATGATTGGCAAGCTCGTTATCAAAATGCTCAAGGCTTATCAACTTAACCTGCTTGTTTTTGACCCCTTCTTGCCCGATGAGGCAGCAGAAAAAATGGGAGTTAAAAAGGTAGACCTTGAGACCTTATTCAGTCAGTGCAGCGTTGTATCAAACCATCTTGCTAACAACAAACAAACCGAGGGTATGCTAAACTACTCGCTCTTTAGCCGTATGAAGCAAAACGCTGTCTTTTTAAACACAGGCAGAGGTGCTCAGGTGGTGGAGGATGACCTTGTTAAGATTCTGACTGAGCGCAAGGATTTGACTGCAATTCTTGACGTGACCATGCCCGAGCCTCCCATTGAGGGTCACGAATTTTATGCACTTTCTAACTGCATTTTGACCCCTCACATTGCAGGCAGCAGTGGTGACGAAGTGCATCGCATGGCAGCATTTATGCTTGATGAATATAATTTGCTTACAAGTGGTGGCAACTGCAAATACGAGGTTACCCTCGAAATGCTTGCTACCATGGCATAAATAAAATTAATGACCCTGCGATGCTCTCGCAGGGCCATTATTTATATCAGGTTTTAATTATCATTGAGTTGTTGCGCTCTTCATCGCCCCAGATGACCTCTATATCAACGGCAATATTGGATTTTACCGAAATTTGAGGTGTTTCATTAACATCGCTTCTTGGCTGACAAATAAGGTTAAGCACTCCATTTGTGCCAAAGGGATAATTCTCTATGCCGTGCTTTTCGAGCAACTGAACCGACCAAACTATTTTATTATTTGCGGCATCGGGCTTAATGCCAAAGACAAACTCAAACAGTATCGCTATGGGACTAAGGCCTGTCCAACCGACAAAATCGGGTTTAGCAGGGTTACCCTTATCGGGTTTGCCGTTGTTGACAAGCTCGGGTGTGTAGTTTTCAAAGAGGGTGTTATACTGCTTGAACACATCAACAACAGCCTCAAGATGCTCAACAGCTATATCGTGAGACAAAGTGTATTTGCCGTATGCATCGAGACCTTTTAGCACCATATAGTTTGTAGGTGCCCAGACTCCACCCTTCCAATAGGCTCCATCGGATTCAAAGTTGGGGTGACTTTTGGAGAGTGACGGCACGCGATGAGGAGTTTTGAACTCGCCCTCATCCTCAAGGTAGGCTATCATTCGCTCGGCTCTATCATCTGAAGCGCACCTTGCTATGAGCGCCCAATAGGCTCCGATATGGCGAACCATATTATGTTGACCATTCTTCCACAAGTCGTAGTAAAATCCATTCTGCTCATCCCACAGCTTTTGATTAATAACACGCTCAAGGTTATCTCGCTCGTCGGTCAGCTCTTTGATAAAACTGTCTCGACCGAGCTCACGAGCCATGTTAATCAGGCAGTTGCAGCTGAGCAGCTCCTGCATACAGCTATCGACCCAAACCATGTGACCGTGGCTGAATTCGTGAGAATAGCCCTCCATAAGGCGTGGGATATTATCCATGCCACAGCCCCATCCTGATGAAAAATAGGTGCCATCGGGCCAAGTGTGGTGCTCTGCCATCCAACGATGATATGCCATAAGGGGGGCAAAGACCTTTGAGAGACGGTCTTTGTCGCCAAAATTGAGATAATACTCCCACTCGCACCAGGGCATAATATCAGGCCCTGTTGCAGAAGGGTCGTGACGGGTGAAATGGTCTTTGCCGCTATATTCATCAATCTCTCGGCAAATAAATCCATCGTTATGCTGATGGGAATACATATTATCAAGGGTCGCCTGAAACTTAAATATTCTGTCGGCATATTTGCCAAACATAAGCATAAAGCAGGAATCCCACATAAATTCACAGCCATTAAAGGCAGTATCGATAAAATTTGACACAAAGCCACTGCCAGGGTGTGGAGCTTTGAGATTTTTAAAGGCAAGCTCCCACGCTTTGCGATAGCAATCAAGATGGTCGTTGTGACCCTCCCAAACGGGCCTTGGCAGAAGGTGGGCTACCTCTTCAAAAATCGGCAAGGGGCTAGCGTCGGGAGTTTTGTTTATAAAGCAGTTTTCTTCAACAAGGGGTGACCTTTCGGGTATAGTAAACTCGTGGTTTTGCTCAAAAGCAATCATGGGCCATAACTCCTATTAATTGTTTTTTTGAAATTGTAGCATATTTAACTTTAAAAGTAAATGCATTTTATCTTTGAAGGGGTGTATAATAATCTCGTGACATGGTGGGAGGGTGGGTTACATATCGAATGCAAAATACAGATTGCTGAGTGAACAAGCCTGATAAAAACAGACAATAGAAAAAAGCACCTCCTATGGTAATTTTTCAACTCCACCATAGGAGGTGTTATCATATCAGAAACAAAAGGAACGTCGCCGTGTGAACTAAGCAAAAATAAGAAAGTCAAAACAAGTGTAATGCAAATGGTAATCTATCATATCAAAGATAACTATTCAATTAGCAAAATGTGTTGATTCTTCAAGGAGTCACAAAATGGATATTACGGATTGAAATAAAAAGTCAGTTTGCTGATTAAATTTCAATTCAACCTACCATTAGCTGCTTTTTAGGGACTGCACGCACAAATTGGGATAGTCTGATTTTGTCTCGCTTTAAAGCTCTATTCTTTCAGGGAACGCTTCTTTTCGCATAATGCCCCACATTTTATCTATGTAAGACAGCGTGTAAAAGTTTTCGTAGTAGTGATAATAAAAAGCACCTTTCAGCGTCATTTCATAAGTGCCGTTACGCTCCTTGACCAAGCCCATCCTCTTTGCAAGCCAAAGCTCAAAGCCATACATCTTTTTTAGCGGCACGCCAAAGAATTTTTCAAAGTCATCTGAGCTCACTTTTGTACTGTAAGCCGTCCAAAACAACCAATAAATCATTCTTTGGCGTTTGGTAAAACGAATAGTCAAGGATGTTGCAAGTTTCTTTGAGCGAATGCTTTGGCAATATGCGTCCACATCGAAAGTGTTGATTTTGAATTGCTCTTTGAATAAGCTTGTAGCAGAGCAGCCAAATCCGAGAAAATTATCCCTTGTCATGGACGAGTAGCTTGCATTCGGCTTGCTTGAAAAAGTCCAGATGGAGCTGCGTGAACACCCTTTGCTTAAACAGTATTGAGTAATGGCATCAAGCAGCTCTCGCTTTTCTTTTTTTGGCATTGCCACAACAGGACTTTCTGTAAACGTGAAATCAATAAACGGGTAGATGGCAACATGGTTTGCGCCTAATGAAAAAGCCTTGTCAATATCGACTTTCAAATCATCATAGGTTTGATCGGGCAACGCAAAAATAAAGTCCATAGAAACAGTTTCAAAAGGAACTGCAGCCAAAGCAGCCTTCATTGCGACGGTATCGATTCTCTTTCTACCGAGAACCTTTTGATATTTGTCGCAAAACGACTGAACGCCGATGCTGATTTTTGTCACACCTGCATCTTTCAACGTTTGCAACACTTCCACATTCACATTATCGGGATGCAGCTCCAATCCAATTCCCTCTGTGATGATAAAGTGATCGTTCAGAGCATCAATAATCTCTTTTATGCGATTTACCGCAAGAGCAGGCGTCCCTCCTCCAAAGTAAAGGCTGGTTGCTCGTTTTCGTTCCGTTTGTTGACTGCCTATAAGATGAATTTCTTGAATCAACGAATCTATGTATTTATCGCACTGCTCAGTTGAATACCGAACCTTGCAATAGGGGCAAAAATTGCATATGCTTTTACAAAACGGAATATGCACATACAGTCCGAGGTTTGAGCACTCGGCAAAGGGCAAAGTTTGGTCGTGTTCGTTTTTAAAGGTAAACGGCTGTACCGTTCGGGTAAGCCACATTCTAGTAAAACTTGTAATAAAGCTCATATTACTCCTAAATATACTTCAAATATGTACGAAGCATATCAATGATTATTTTTAAATTTCCTCTAAACAATAAAGTGTATTCTGCAACAAAGAAATATCCGCACTGTTCACAAAGACCGGGAACATCTATACATCGTCCGCAAACGGACAGCTTTCCGTTTTCAATAACAACACACTGATGACAAGGCGTTGGGAAACGATTTTCAATAAGATACGGGAACGCACTTTTTAGATTGAAAACGGGTGCGCCCTCTTTTATCATTTGTGTTACCGTATCGCAGCACTTTGCTTTTTCTTCTCGACTCAAGGCTAAATCCTTAGTGTCGGGGTATGGTGTATGAAAATTAAAAGATACTGCACGAACATTTTTTGTGTCACGAGCCGTTAGGCACACATCTCGTACATAGTCTTTGTTAATTTGATTTATTGCCATATAAAAGCAAATGTTGTCTGCTGTGGCGTTGTTGATATTCTCCATAATGGTATCGTAAGTATCCCCACGAATTTCATTATGACGCTGCTTATCTCCATCCAAACTTAAAAGAATTAAATCTGCCTCCGGGAGGTCAAGAGGAAACGTTCCGTTTGTGACTACGTTGACAATAAGAAAGCCCATCTCTTTTGCCTCAACAACTAAATCCCGAAGTGAACGGTCACCGTCTTTCCATAAAAAGGTTTCTCCTCCACAGAAAAACAAAATACGCACTCCCATATCATATAACTGTTGCATTTCTTGACGGATTTGCTCATACGGATGAACAATTGCTGTGATGTTATTAACAGAGCAATGCTTGCAATGCAAGTTGCATTTATCGGTAACAATTATAGTTCCAAGAATAGGGTCTTTCTTTTTAAAAAGAATTGCCTTGACGCCAAAATTAGCAAAATGTAAAAATGATGATAATTTCATAAACATCTTCTTTCGCGATAAATCGATTATTTTTATATTATAACATGTTTGCTCTCAAAAGTAAATTCACGCAGTATAAATTCCCTTTAATCACAAATAATAGTATCACGATTTGAAATTAAAGGAGATTTATATATCATGAAGGCAACAGGTATTGTGAGAAGAATCGAGGCTCGTGTTATAATAACACAAAAGTGCGATAAAGCCTTATAAATACTGGGTTTTAGGGCATTTTGAAGAAAAATTTTTGACAAAAAACGGCATATTTTGACCTATACATAGTAAAAGCGGAGTGGTATTCCACTCCGCTTTTACTATGTGTTATAATAAGTTTTAGAAGATTTGCAACCAATTTGAAAATTCGGGTGGTAGTATAGTGAAAGGGCTCTTTACGAAAGACGAAAGGAAGGTGAAATAGTGGAAGACGAATACATAGTTGATCTGTATTGGGATCGAGATGAAAAAGCAATTAAAGAAACCGCTACAAAGTACGGACGGTATTGTTATTCGATTGCGTTTAATATTCTTTCCAATACAGAGGATGCGGAGGAAAGCGTTAATGACGCTTATCTAAATGCTTGGAACAGTATGCCGCCTCATCGTCCGGCAATTCTATCGACTTTCATCGGCAAAGTGACGAGATTCGTTAGTTTAAAGAAATGGCGAGAAAAGAGGACACAAAAACGTGGTGGCGGAAATATTGATCTCGCATATGAAGAACTCTCTGACTGCATTCCTGCCAATACCGGTATTGATGAAGAATTAGAAAACCAGGAGCTTGCGAAGGTGCTTAATAATTTTTTAGACGAGCTTCCGGAGTATGAGCAAAAGATCTTCGTTTGCCGATATTGGTATTTTGACAGCATTTCTGCTATTTCAAATCAATTCGGGTTTAGTGAGAGCAAAGTAAAATCCATGTTACACCGAACGCGAAAGAAACTACGATCCAAATTATTGGAAGAAGGTGTTATATTTGAAAATTGATAAACTAATCGATGCTATCGGGCAAATTGATGAAAACAAAATCGGAAATGCAAAAATAGCTCATGTCAAAATCAAAAAAATATCCTTTAAGCGGGCGGTTGCGCTGGTTGCTATTATTGTGTTGAGTATTACCACATCTGTACCGGTGCTGGCCGCAACAACAGAGCCTGGGTATTTTATGTTATATCAGTTGTCGCCATCCTTGGCCCAAAAATTGAAGCCGGTTCAATTATCCTGCGTGGATAACGGGATCAAAATGGAGGTTGAATCGGCGTATATCCATGAAAATGAAGCGAATATCGCCGTTTCGATACAAGATCTTGAGGGAGATCGGATCGATCAGACGATCGATCTTTATGATAGCTACCGCATCAACAGTCCCTTCGACAGCACGGGCTCCTGTATGCGACTGAATTATGATGAAGAAACCGGAAAAGCAACTTTTTTGATCACTATTTCACAATGGGGGGATCATGAGATCAGGGGCGATAAAATCACCTTTTACGTGCGAGAATTTTTGAGCCATAAGCAACAGTTTGAGGGCGAGATTCCTCTTGATTTAAGTACGGTTACAACAGCGACGGAAACGCAAAAAAAACATTATACGGGTATGGGCTTTAACAGTATGCTGTATGCCGAGGAAGAGATTCGCGAGGAGCGGTGCTTGGTGCCGAGTGATGATTGCGGCGAATTTGTGGTAGACGGCATTGAATTAACCGGCTACGGATATATCGATGGAAAATTCCATATCCAAGTCGGAATTCCAAATCGGCTTGAAAATGATAATCATGGATCGTTTTACGTTTTTGATGAAAACGGCGAAAAAAGATATTGCGATTATCATATAAGCTGGAAGGAAGCCGTTGATAAAGCTGTTGTTACCTATGAAGAATATGTTTTTGATATTCCGCCGGAGGAAATGAAAAATCAAAAACTTTACGGTGAATTCATCACGTCCCAAGGGACCACAAAAGGAAATTGGCAAGTAACATTTCCGCTTGAAAATATGAATTGATTTTCATAGCAAGACAAAGTATAAAACTCCTTTGTTGACAGATAATAACAGTGTTATCAAATCAACAAAGGAGTTTTTATATATGAAAGCAACTGGGATTGTGAGAAGAATAGACGACCTTGGTCGTGTGGTTATACCGAAAGAAATCAGAAGAACGATGCGGATTCGTGAGGGGGAGCCTCTGGATAACTCATTGACACTGGAAGAAAAATTTACGATTGCAGTACATAGTATTTTGAAACGGTACAAAGAACAAGCGAGGTGAAATTCACCTCGCTGTTGTGGTTGTTTATTTATAAAATTGTATCGGATAATCTCCAAAGCCCATACAACAGGAAACCCCATCTGCAAGCCCGTATCTTAACATTTCAATGGTAGAAATAATAATGCACAAGCAAGAATGATACATACTATTGATTTCGTAGGTAAAACCAAGGGATTTGTGTTTTGACTCTTTTTCGATAACGATCTTTGCTGCAATTAAGGCATCGAGGGCTTTTCGTATTTCTTCTTCACCGAAATTGAGTTTTTCTTGCATTTCTCCATAGCTGATATCACTCATGGAAATTATAGCCATACAGACGAGCAAGTTATCTTTTACTGCCAAGGCCGACAAAAAATCTACACCGAGGTCGGCGGTATCTGGAGTTATACTTTCGAAAAACGCCCGGGTTAAAATAGCGCCGTAGCCTTTTCCCGAAAGTAACGACACGCCATTTTCATTAGAAATATGTGCAGGCTCATCATAGATTGCAGTATCTCTGCTTTTTAGATTTCCCCAAGATATTCCGTGGTGCGCATGTCCAAAAATTTTCACCACATCTTCGTATGCTTCTTTGCTCATTTGATTTGGCACATTTCGAACTTTTTCAAACACTTTTTCGTACACATCATCGTACGTCATATCTTTCCCATAATACAGGTAATCAATGCTGACATTAAAATACTCTGCTATTAAAGGCAAGGTTAAAGTGTCGGGCTGACAAGTGCCCGTTTCCCATTTAGAAACCGCTTGTGCAGATATATTTAGTGCTTCTGCCAGCTGTTCTTGGGTAATACCCTTATTTTTCCGCAAGGCGATTATATTTTTAGCAATGTTTATATCTTTCATTTTAGATAGTCCTCCTTAAGTTTGACAGCAGGCCTTCTGTTCTTGAGTTTATTATATCAAAACCAAAACAGTAAAACAATAACTTGTAAAGAGATGCACGCAACCAATGGTTGTTCGAACATTTAAAAACCTAATTTGAGTTGATTTTCTTTTTAAGGAATCGCAGTATAAATCTCCTAAAAATACAGATAATAACAACACAATTTGTAATTTAAGGAGAAATGTATATATGAAAGCAACAGGTATAGTTAGGCGTATAGAGGAATGCGTTATAATAGGGCAAACCGCCTGAAAGGCGCATAAGCACTGGGGTTTTCGCTGGTTTGCCCCATTGAACGCATTAGTGTCAAAACAGGGTTTTGTGCGGTTTTTATACATAGCAAAAGCGAGGGGAATTTCCCTCGCTTTTATTATAAATTATTCTACAAACGGCAATAAAGTCATTCGCAATTTTGCACAGCTGTATGGTATCAATGAAAGTTCTTCCACTGCAGAAACAGGTGTGCGGTTTTGCGGTATTTTTGCGCAAACATTCTCATATCCATCCTCAAGTCCCCAATCAATCTTTTGCAAATTAGCCTTTATGGTAATAGGTGGTTCGCTCTGAGAGAAGGGAATGTGGCTGACGGTTTTTATTTCCGGCTTAAGTGATGTATCCGCGAATCCGTAATTCCAATCACTTTTCGGAATAAGCTCGTAATCACAGTAGGGAAATTTTCTTTCCACGCCGTCTTTTTCATATTCGTGCATAATCTTTTCAACTTCTATCGGCAAAGAGAATATAAGATTGCCGTATTTTACATAGTTCAAATCATAGGCATATTTTTCAAAATGCGGAGTGAAATCAAAGGAAATAACAAATTCGCGGTTTTCCCCTTTTGTTATGTTAAATACCAAGCGGTTTTGGATTTCGCTTTGACCGTTAACTACAATGTTTTCTGCATCTTTCGGGAGCCTTATTTCAAATTTAAAATCCTTATTTGCATCAACGGTATATTTAATAGTGTTTTCAAAGGGATAATTGGTTTCAACCGCAATAGATATATCCTCGGTTTTTAACTGACTTGGAATCGGCAAGACACTTGCCACACTTTCATCGGTATACATAAATGCCGATAATGCGAGCTTTGGCCAACCTTGATTGAAATTTGCGGTGCAGCATCCGTAATTGGGCTCAAGTCCAAATAAATGTGCTTCAGAACTGTTGGTTCTGAATAATGACTTGCCTGGGAATTTTTGACAAGCAATTTGATTGTTCATTTGTACATACTGATGAGTCCACATATCCTCGCTGATAGTTGCCGGCAGGGCATTAAATGCCAAAACTTCCAAACGGTCAGCCCACTTTGCATCACCTGTATAGGAATACAACAACTCGTATGAATACATTTGTTCCACAACGGCGCATAGCTCGGTGCCTTGAATTGGAGAAACCCCCGAAAGACACTCGTCACCTGTAAAGGTTTCAACGACTGTGCCGTTGTGCTTTTTTAAAACATCGTTTAACCTTTCAGCAACATCCGTATATTCCATATTCAGCAAATCGCAGCTGACTGCTTCATATTTCAACATCATTGCAAGATTTACAATGTGTGTTTCAAGCGTCCATTTATTCAGCGGGCGTTTCCATTGCGGAATAAATTCCTCATAATCTGCACCCTGCTCTTTAATTATTCGGGCAAGGTCAACAATCCAAGATTCATTGTATCTTTCGTAAATGAAATTAAGAGAGATAAATAATTCAAACCATCGGAATTTTCCCCAGGAAAAAAGCCTTATTTTCTCGGTCTTCAATAGCTCGTAATAATTCTTGAGTATCCTGTAAATAACATCAGGGATGCGCTCGTCATTTGAACAGTTGTAGTAGACTGTTAAAATTTTAGTTATGAGCTGAATTGCCCAAGTATCGTAGGTTGCTCTTGCCTCCTCTTTACAAGGACAAATCCATCCATCCTCCTGCTGCCGCTCAACAATAGCATCAATATATTTTTTTGCCCGTTTGACCATATCGTCATCTTGGAGCAGATATGCAAGAGGGATAAACCCGTCAAGCCAATATGGCACACGCTCCCAACCTTCTCGCTCTCCGCCAATCCATGCGCTATCACGAACATCAGGCCATATTTTATCAAGATTACCGCTCAAACCGTCTGCTTGAAGCTTTAATTGTTGATATAGCCATCCGGTCGGTTTTATTTCGTTTGTAGTGTAAAAGTTCCATTTTTTCATATAATCTGCCTCCTTATACTCATTCACTATATCACAACGAAAAATTAAAAACTATTGATAATATAACAAAGCACATTGACAATATCACAATAACGTTCTATACTAATCTTGGTGATTATATGAGAGGTATCAATTTAAATAAACCCATTGATTACAAATATTCCTCCCTGAGATTTTTTGAAAAAAACGAGCATCATGTTAACCGAGTGTGTAATGATGACGTTTTGCTCCTCGTGTATGAAGGCGTTCTTCGTTTTTTGGAAAACGGAAAGGAATACGAAATTACAGCAGGACATTATCATATACAGCAACACGGGAGCAAGCAAATAGGGCATCTTCCGAGCGATAGTCCCAAATACCTATATGTGCATTTTTGTGGAGAATGGGATGATAGTGTCGACACGCTTAACTACTGTGGCGAGTTTGATTATGTTTTGCTTGAAAGTTTGTTTAAAAAATTGGATCGGATTGCGCACGAAAATTACACACAAACAGAACAAGCCGCCGTGTTCTTTGATATTTTATCAATTTTATATCGCAATCAGCTACCAATAATAAAGGGAAATGATATGGCGGAATATATACAAGACCACTTTAATGAGAAAATAACCCTTGAAATCTTATCAAAAAAATTCAATTATAGTAAAAACCAAATTGTAAATATATTTAAAAAGAGCTTATCGATGACGCCGATAGATTATCTAAATAAAATACGAATTCAAAAAGCGCTGTATTTACTTGAGGTTACATCAAATACGTCAGAAAGTATTGCCGAATCCTGCGGCTTTCAAAATTACTCGCATTTTTATCGGCTGTTTGTGCGCCAAAATGGTGTTTCTCCGACAGAGTGGAGACAAAATCGTCGATTGACTATATTTTGATTTTTACAGTATAAATTCCCTTTAATCACAAATA
>JAZRMJ010000310.1:0-2289 GCA_045647445.1 Acutalibacteraceae bacterium
ATCGACACTGGCTGTAACCGAAATGTGTCGAAGAAGCAATAATTGCAATATTAACAAGCTCATAAGCATTGAGAAATCGGTTAAAAACGCCGCTTACACAATTATAAACGCAAAAAAAGCCACCTACTATGCAATAGCGATGGCTTTAGTTAGAATAACGTGTGCAATTTTCTCTGATGAAAGAAGCATATTAACCATATCCTCCCCTCTAGAAGGCGAATACGGTCAAAACAACGTTTGTGTAGGAGTGCCTTGTGTTATTGGAAGAAGTGGGATACAAAGCGTGATTGAACTGATGCTTACCGATTCGGAATTTGAAAAGCTACAAAATTCATGTGATACTTTGCGCACATCATATAGAGAGGCTGAATCGTCAACAACCCTTGTTGTTAATACTTGAATAGTGACGAATATTGACTGCTGTTTGCCATTGAGGTGTATCCGTCTTGAGAGACAATAACGTGATCCATAACGTGGATATTAATAGTTTCAAAAGCATCGCACAAACGTCTGGTAGCTGATACATCGCTAACTGATGGTGTGAGGTTGCCACTTGGATGATTGTGGGCAATGATTACGCAAGAAGCATTATTCTTAATCGCATTTTCAATAACCTTGATAATGTTAACCTCTGTTATATTAGAGGTACCGGAACTCATTTTGTCGAAGCCTAAAAACCTTCCCGTTGAGTCAAGGCTTAAAAGAGCAAATGTCTCGACCTTATCAAAAAGATACTGACTTTTGATAAAATCAGCAACATCCTCAATATTTGTAAAAACAGCTTTGGGTTTCTGCTTTAGATTTAAATAAAATTTTGAGATGGACGGCATAAGCTTAATCAGCGTAGCAACGTTCTCTCCTACCCCATCAACCTTGCAAATCTCTTCATAGTCGGCATCAAAAACCTTTTCGATATCGTTGCCGAAATGATTCATAATATCGTGCGCCAGCTTATTGGTATCTCTGATAGGTATAGCATAAAACAGTAATAGTTCAAGAATATTATGGTCTTCAAACCCTTCAAGACCTTGCTCTAAAAAACGTTTTCTAAGTCTGTGCCTATGACCTTGATTGGTCTCACTAATTTTAGCAGGCATAATAACTCCTTGATTAATACATTATTTCATGATATGATTATATATCATATCTTTAAAGAATTAAAGTCTTTTTTAAGGAGTTTTTTGTTTTGAAGCAAATTGTTGTCAAAAAAAATGACGCAGGTCAACGTCTTGACAAATTCATCACCAAAACTTTTGGCAATATGCCTAAGTCGCTTATGTATAAAGCAATACGAACCAAAAATATTAAAATCAACGGCAAACGCACCGATATCTCATATAAGCTATGCGAGGGTGACGTTATTGCCATCTATTTAAAGGATGATGTGCTTACTCCTGCTAAGAGCAAATTTGAGTTTTCATCTGCTCCGGCTAAGGTAAACATAGTTTATGAGGACGATAATATTATGCTCATAGATAAGCCCGAGGATTTAGCCGTTCATCCCGACAAAGGTGAGTATCACGACACTCTCATTTGGCGCGTGCAGCAATATCTTTATCAAAAGGGTGAATATGACCCTGCCTCAGAAAACTCTTTTAAACCTGCTCTGGCTAACAGAATTGACCGAAACACCTGTGGTATTGTTATTGCCGCCAAAAACGCAGAAGCACTGCGCATACTAAACGAAAAGATTAAACTTCGTGAGATAGATAAGTTTTATCTTTGCGTTGTTCACGGTCAAATGAAAAAGAAAAGTGAACTGCTTGAAGGTTATCTTGAAAAAAACGAAGAAAAAAATCAGGTTTATATAAGCAAACAAAAATCTGATGCTAACCGTTCAATCAAAACTAAATACACAGTTCTCGATTATGCAAATAATCTCTCGCTGTTAGAGATCGAGTTACTAACAGGCAGAACCCATCAAATCAGAGCTCATTTATCTTCAATCGGTCACCCACTTCTTGGTGATGGAAAATACGGTATTAATAAAGAAGATAGAAAAAAGGGGTTTGTCCATCAAGCACTATGCTCATATAGATTGAGATTCTCGTTTAAAACCGACGCAGGTGTTTTGAACTATCTTAATAATAAAGAATTTGCCGTTAAATCAGTTTGGTTTGCTAAACAGCTATTTGATTACGATATATAAAAAACAGCCACCTCGCTTAATTTAGAGCAAGGTGGTTGTTTGATTTTATCCAATCCAAGAAGATTCACTTTCATTTTTCTTAGGACGTTGCATTAGTGCTAACATTGCTTGTTTTGGTGGAACGTCATTATAAAGAATGT
>JAZRMJ010000311.1:0-9959 GCA_045647445.1 Acutalibacteraceae bacterium
TCCATTTTGTTTGCGAACTGATAGCACCACGAAAGAGCATCATCACAACAAAAGGAGTACTGTTCAACAAACTTTTCTACATCCGAATATATTCTACTGACCTCATTACAAGATTTATGATCAAATCCTGTAACTTTTGAAATAAACCGCTTAATATCTTTTTTTTCAATTGCAAGCGTATTTCTGTTTGTCGTATTATGCTCTACATAATGGCAAAGCAATCCAGAGGCAAAAATCGATATAAGAACACCTTTAGCTTCTTCGTATGAATATCCATAGTCGAAAAGCGCCTTGATTCCGTTAGATGTAATTGATTTGATTTGGTTACGTGCCATTCTTAAAGGATTCTTCTGTTGAAGATCCTTTGAGTTCGTTTTATTTTTGAAACGACTATCACAAGGCTTTTTAGCATCCGATGGGATAATCCACATATTTCCTACCCTAGTAGCGTTATCAATTCTATTAGAGGCACACAAAAGTTGTACTCTTCGTTTTGTGATTCCCCATTTTTCGGCCGCATCTTGAGCTGACATATAGTTCATTATAAGTCCTCCGAATCCTCGTTCTTTACATATTATATTCCTTTATGCGAACAATGTCAATGCATTTTGCTCATCTCATCAAATATTAGTTATTTCGAAAATAGCGACAGAGAAAAATCTCTGCCGCCATTGCATCTTAGATATAAATTATATCGTTGTTTATGATTTCTGTAACTCTGCTACGGATGTTATTCATCTGCGCAACCCAATCCATTTGATTATCCACTTTAAGTTGCTCGGTTATGCCTTCTCGCTCTGTCATCTGTTTTGCGAGCCGAAAAAACATATCCTCAGCTTGCTTATCAATGTCAGCGAGATGTTCATTTAACTTACCGCTTGTCAGCAGATTAATGTAAAGGATTTTTCTATGTTGCTTTATGTATTTTAGGTATCGTTGTCCCCACAAACCGATAGGCTTATCTTCTTGTTCGGGAAGTTTAAGATCAGGCAAATAATAATCGCCTTGCAAGGTGTAGCCGATACCCGTTTGTTCATTGTAAATCCGCTTTTCCATAATTAAGCCTCCTTGTAAACCACTTTGAATTTCTTTTGTTTTGCATTAAGGCTTTTGAGCAATACTTCATCGACCGCATCGGTGTATTTACCATCTGCAATAAGCTTGTTTCGCTTTTCATTAAGGCAGTTGATAATTGTTCCTCTCTCATAATCATCAAGAGCTATGTAATACTTCTTCGACATATCTTTCACTCCTTCAATAAATCCTTTAACGGTGCTTCGGTTGATACGAAAGTATCGTATGCAAAGTTTGCTCCCAATCGAAATCCCATAATAAAGCTGTCGAGATTTGATTCTCCGTTGACGATGCTCCAAGCATTTACAAAATCAAGAAACTTCTTTTTATTCTCTCCTGTGAGTGCTTCGGTTAGAAATTCCTCGTTGAGCATTAGGACTTCCATCTGTTTTTGAACTGTCTTGTTTTGCTTAGTGCTTCTTGCTTGGGGATCGATGTTACCGTAATAGAATTCTTCAATAAATTTTGACATAATCGTGCTTCCTCGTTTCTGTAATTTTATTTTACGAAGAAACCTTGAAATACACAAATGTGCGAATGAAAAATATGTGTGTTTCTGCCGGTAATTCAATACTTTTTAATCAAGTCCGTTATGAACACCCGCACCAAAAAGAAACACTTCCTTTTGGGAAGTGTTTCTTTTTGTTTTTGTCCGTAAGGGCACAACATCGTTTTGCGGTGAAATCGCAAATATCATTTGACCATTTGGTCAACATCGTTTTTACAGACACAAAACGCCGTTGCGAAAACCTTCGGCTTATTGAACAATTGTCGTTAAAATCAGAAGGAGTCTTCTATTACATCACGAAGATGTATGGGATCAAGCTCTTCTTCATTGCAGAGATTAACCAGGGATAAAACCTTGTGATAATTTGGCGATACATTTAAAACATAATCAATCAAATATTTTCCCCTTAACACGCCCACACCATAGGTGGTCGTAGTGTTGGTATGTAAATCGTTGGCTGTTGAGATTATGCAGTAGGTTATGTCGCGTGTGGTGTTATACATCTTTGTTATAAAATGTATATTTGATTTAGTTGCCCGGTTTTTTGACATCTCTTGTGATGTAATTGTTGATTTTTTAATCATTAATAAGCCTCATTATTATGTAATTTTGTTTTAAAAAAATATTGACATTTAATTTGATAAATGATACCATACATAAATATGATTTCTTTATACCAATAACATCAACCAAGTTTTTATTGATATTTCACACGCACACACTCCTTGCTGCCGATATTAAAAAGATAACAAAATGTTAATAAAAAATAAAGATTCATATTTGATATAAAACGATGCAAATATAAATGCACCGTTGATTTTAATGAAAAACATGATACTTTCGGGGGGGGCAAAAATGCTATCAACTTATCTGGACACTTTAAAATCAAAGGGAAATTTTACATTTGAAACAATATCAAAAGCGAGCGGTGTGCCGGAAGCTACTATTAAAAATATTTTTTCCGGCAAAACAGAAGATCCACGATTTGAAACCGTTTCAGCGATTGTTAAAGCAATGGGTGGCTCTTTAGATGCTATATACAGCGCTACGCAACAGGGGGATATAGAAGCAAATTCTATCATTACGCTCAAGGACGCATATGAGCAACGAATTAATGATTTAAAAGAGCATTACGAACAACGTATTTTAGATATGAAAGGATATTATGAGGATCGACTGGCGGATAAAAAAGAACATATTGCAACAATAATGCTGGATAAACGTTGGTTCAGAATAGCAACTTGTATATGTGCGGTTGCCTTGGTTATGTTGTTTATTGTTGAGATTCTCACTCCCGGCTTGGGTTGGTTTCAATATTAATTAAAAAACGATTTTATGATATAATCACTACGCCAACAAACAAAAAGCACCTGAGCCGTTTGGCACAGGTGCTTTTTAATTCGTGCGAAAGAAAATCGCACGAGCGGCCTCTTGAGCCTGAGAAGGTCTGAGCGCATAATAAACATCCCCCGGTAAAACTGGGGGATGTTTATTATGCGCAAATCTCGGCAAAGCCTTAAATCAAAGAATAACCTCTTTGCCTTTTTCTGCTGACTCATATATTGCACGCAGAATTTTTATCATATCCACACCCTGAGAAGGTTTGAAAACGGGTTCCGCTCCCTCGGTAAGAACATCAATAAAATTGCGAATGTTGTATTTGTGTCCGTCTGCATCCATTTTACCTGTGGGGACAATATCGAGAAGCTGACCGTTCTCTTCAGTGAAAAACATAACCTCGTTATCCTGCCACTTGAGGCCTGATTTTGTTCCACGCAGCTCAACAAAACGGGTCTCTTTTTGGACGTTTGATGCCCAACTGAATTCTATCTGAAGAATGGCACCGTTGTCAAAACGGATCATACCCATAGCAAGGTCCTCAACGTCGAATGTGCCGGTGGATTTTGAATCTCCGAACTTGGAATTTTCGGAATCACTGGTGTTGTTGTTCGCGAATTTGGTGTATGTATTTGCGCTTACAGCAACGGGAGTGGGATTTCCCATAAGCCACACTGCAAGATCTATCATATGAACGCCTAAGTCAATAAGAGGGCCACCGCCGGACTGAGCCTTTGTTGTGAACCATCCACCTTTGCCGGGGATACCTCTGCGTCTCTGCCAGCCGCAACGGCCGCAATAAATTTCGCCCATTCTTCCGTCTTCAACAAACTTCTTTGCATACTGTGATGCAGTGGCAAAACGGTTGTTTCTGATAACCATAAGCAGTTTGCCTGCCTGGTCAGCGGCATTTTTCATTTTAAGGACCTCTGCAACGTCAACGGCATCGGGCTTTTCGCACAATACGTGCTTACCTGCTTTGAATGCATCAACTGCAATTATGGAATGAAGATAGTTGGGTGTGCAGATGTCAACAGCATCAATGCTCTCGTCTTTCAGCAGCTCTTTATAGTCTGTATACACTGCTGCATTGGGGAAATATTTATCTCTGAGCGCAATCGCCCTTTCTTCAATAATATCGCAGAATGCAACAACCTCAACTCTGTCGTCCTCACAATAATGTTGTATGTGGCATACGCGGCAGATACCGCCGTTGCCGATAAGTGCAATTCTCAATGTTGACATATTTAATTCCTCCTGTAACAGATAAAACCGGGTAAAAAATCTATCGCCAATTTTTATTATACCAAAGGAGAACAAAAAGCAAAGACACCATTTAAATCTTCCCCTACAGGATTGTCAGGTTTGCGCGCGAAAGATTTTTGTACGGTAGGCCTTTTGATCCCCAGTCAAGAGGTGCCGTAGGTAACGAAAAAGGCATTCCCAAAATTTTATGCGACATGCTCTCCATCAACGTTACCGTTTTTCTTGACGTATTCAACCAAATATTCATAAGCGTGTGATTTATCAACCGTTCTTTTATTTCATATATTACAGCCGTTTACATCGATGTTTTTATCCCAACAGCGTGACAGGTATCATCAGCGGAACGGGATGATAGTCAGATGCATCCACGGTTATGATGATGCGGTTGACCTCGCTGACAGCTTCGCCGACAAGCACGGTCATCTCCCAGGCGTGCTTATAGAGGTTATGCTCGATATAGGCGGTCTTGGCATAATCGGCCGACCAGCCTTCGGGCAGGGCGACGCTCATTCTGACATGACGGGGGTCGGGCATCTTGTTATAAAGTGTGATCTTGACCTTAAACAGGTCGCCCGCTCTGACCTGCGGCTCTTTTTCATACTCAATGATAGCGCCGGTATGAATGTTGCCGAACTCGAAGGAATAGGGGGAGCGGCTGAAGAAATCATCAATGACCCAACCCATACGGCGGGCATCATAGCCGGGGTCGAACTCGGTATCACCGTCTGTGAACTCTACCTCAAGGTCATGAGCGCGCATAACCTGAGGCATCAGCCTGAGCACCCTCTCGGTCAGCTCGGTGCAGGATCTGGGCAGATCTCCGTTGGTTGAGCGATCGGCGGCCAGGCAGATAATGCGGTCGCCGATATATTCATACCAATCCTGCGGTATGATGCTCATACCGCCCCAAATGCCCAAAAAAGCACCTGCGGTGGCGGCGGTGCAGTCGGTGTCGTCGCCACAGTTAACGGCATAGATGAGGGTCTTTTTGAAATCACCCTCACCATAGACGATGCCAAGCACGGCGAAGGCCACGTTTGCGGGAGCCTGGAACCAGCCCAGCTCCTTGGATTCTGCGACGATCATCTCGCGAACCTCTCGATAGGGGGTCTTTTTGTCATACTCCCTGAGCACGAGGCGAATGCAGCGTGACAGCATTGAATCCTCGGGGATAAAGGTGATAGCCTTGTCAATTATCTTGCGAATATCCTTTTCAAAAAAGGCGAGACTCTCCATAGCGGCGGTGAACACCTCGGCGTATGTGCCCTCAGAGACACCGTGGTCGATCGAAGCGTCCATAATAGCATAGCGAATGGCGGTGTAGGGGTGACCCGGGCAGAGACAGGCCCATATCTCAGAGCGGATCCAGGCACCGTTGGAGTTCTTCCAATGCTCGTTGCGGAATTCGCCCGACAGAGGGGGCAGCAGACCCATTCTCAGGTTGCTTTTGCCGATGCCGTACTCGTTCCAATGAGGGGGAATAAAGGCCAACCAGTACTCGGCCAGCACGTTGGCATCTACGTTGGCGGGGCCAAACTTCTCCAGCGCGGCCAGCCAGACCAGCTGCAGGTCAAGGTCATCGTTGGGCAAGGGCTCACCCTTCGGGGTGACGAAGCCGCTGATATCCTGCATCTCGGTTTTACATTCAAATGGGCCGCCTATGGTGCCTCCGATGTTTTTGCCGACCCAACAGGCCTGCAGCTTGTCTAAATACTCTTTTTTGTTGATCTTCATTTGTACCATAACAGCACCTCTTTTGTTAATGACATAATCAATAGCACATGTATCGGCGATATCATGCCTGCTACAGCTGAATTATTTGTCCCACAGGTCGACAGCGTTGACTCTGTTGACAGCCTCTTTTTTGATAATTTCGATATCGGTCGCTCTGTTGCTACGAGAGTTGATATCGTAGTAAAGTGTCAAAACGATCATTGCGATAATAAAACCGATAACAAAGATGGCTTCTTTTCCGGCAGGGATGTTATTTGTGAAAATCAATACAAGATAAAGTGCCAGCATGATGAACAATAAAGCAGCTGCAATGATACTCATCACATGACCGGAGCGGTCATGCACGGTATATATCTTGACCTTTGTCTGACCGTTATCGTTGCACACCTCGCCCGTAACATAGTCGATACTGTCCGGCTGGAGCGACCTTCTGTTGGAGGAGATATGACGCACGATGAATCGGCCTTTTTTGTTGCACAAGAATGTGAGGTTGCGACCGGCGCTGTCAGTCTGTCTGCCTGAGCCTTGCAGCTCTCTGAGCCGATCAATGGTTGTTTGAACATCCTCTTTGACATCTATCACCGTCTCGTCGAGCACGGTAATCATTAAATCCGACTTCACTATAACACCCCTTTTTTTAAGAAAGAACGGGTTCGTGCATTATCGCTTGAGTATCTTGATATCATAGCCGGCGAGGTCCACCTTATCGACCGTCTCGCCTGTTATCATATCGGTATACACCGCTCCCAGAGCGATATCGGTCGCCTCGGTATCGGTATAATTCTCAACAAACAGGTACTCAACGCCGTCGGCCTGTCTTGTGTGGGCGGTCACACCCTCTGGCAGGCAAGGGATGGCACCCTTGATGCCAAGCTTATCGAGTATGGCGGCTAAAGCATCGTCCTTAAACTCGCCGTTGTCGCGGAAGGCCTGATAGTATGCCTTGCCCTTGCCGTAGCTGTTGACGGTCAGCGCAGGCATCCCCTTATAAAACTGGGAGTCATACTCTGCCAGCACCTTTGCGCCGCGAGAGTGTATCACCTCGCAGAAATCCCTGCCGCTGTAAACGGTGTCGCCCATCTTGACGGTGACAGAGTCGCTGTCATAGAGCGAGTCGATCTCCTCATTCCAGATGCCGAATACCTGCTTGAGCACACCGCCGGGGAAACCACCCAGATGGCACAGGTCGGTATCGTCGACCATGCCCAGCGTGTAGGTGGCATATACAGTACCGCCGCCCTCAACATAGCTGCGGATTCGCTCGATGGTGGCATCGCTTGTCATATAAAGCATGGGTAGGATGACAAGGTCGTAGCCGCTCCAATCCCTATCAACGGCGGTGACGTCAACGTTGATGCCGCGCTGCCAAAGGGTTCTGTAATATTCAATACAGGTGTCATCAAGACCGCGATGCTTTTTAAAGCCCTGGGTTTCGTCGAGCGCCCATCTGTTAGCCCAATCATATACTATAGCAACGCGGCTGTCAACACCGCTGCCGGCAACTTCATCGATTTTTTTGAGCATTGCGCCGGTGGTCTGCACAGCCTTAAAAATGCGAGTCTCATCTGTGCCCACATGGTCAACGATGGCGCCGTGGAACTTTTCAAAGCTGCCGCGGCTCTTTCGGAATTGGAAGTACTGCACCGTGTCGCTGCCGTGAGCCACCGCCTGAAGCGAGGCGAGGGTATCCATGCCCGGCCGCTTTAGCTTGTTGGCGTCTCGCCAGTTGACGGTGCCGGGCACACTCTCCATCAGCATAAAGGGCTTGTTTTTAAAGGTGCGGTTCATGTCAAACCAAAAGGCGGTGCCGTAGGCGGCACGCGCGTTGTCGCCGTTATGCCAATCGGGGTAGCTGTCGAGTGAGATAACGTCCAGCTCGTCGGCAAACTTGAAGTAGTCAAGGTCATAAAAGCCGGGCATCATGTTGGTGGTCACGGGGAGGTTGGGCTCGACCGCTCTGATGGCGGCGA
The DNA here is from genome assembly GCA_045647445.1 of Acutalibacteraceae bacterium. GTDB lineage: Bacteria > Bacillota > Clostridia > Oscillospirales > Acutalibacteraceae > RGIG2206. The sequence goes on from JAZRMJ010000311.1 coordinate 7,891, forward strand.
TCTCTGCCTTCATGAAGTCGAGGGTCTGGTGCGATACAAATCGGCGCCAATCCAGAATAAGCGCGTGCATGATACGGTCGCCCAGCGCCGAGGGTGCCTCGATTTGGTCAAAGCTGTCTACGCGATGGCTCCAAAAGGTTGACCAGTATGCGTGGTTGAGACGGTCGATGTCATTGTCATAGCGCTGTCTAAGAAAATCCCTGAAGGCATCCTGACATTTTGGGCAAAAGCACTGTCCGCCGTACTCGTTGGATATGTGCCACGCTACAACGGCAGGGTGCTTGCCGTATCTTTTGGCGAGCAGAGTGTTGATTGTGGCGGCCTTTTGCCTGTAAACGGGTGAGGTATAGCAGTGGTTGTGCCGCTCGTTGTAGTGCAAGCGATCCAAATTATAATTTACACGCAGTACCTCTGGGTACTTTTCTGCCATCCATCTGGGTCTGGCACCGGTGGGAGTAGCAAGCACAACTCGGCCACCGTTTTGATAAATCTTGTCGATTATCTCATCGAGAAATGAAAAATCGAATTCGCCCTCTCTGGGCTCGAGCATTGACCAAGAGAAAATGCCCACGCTCATCTCGTTGCAGTTGGCCTTGACCATCAGCTCCATATCTTTGTCCCAGATATCCTTGGTGTCTATCCATTGCTCGGGGTTGTAGTCGGCTCCGTGGAGCAGGTGGGGGAAATGGTCGTTTAAATATTGTCTTTTCATATTAAACCTCCAAAGAAGTTAAAAAATTCAAAATATCGCAGGGTCTGTCAGCTATAAACACAGCGCCCTGATCCTCCAGCTCGCCCTCGGTCGCAAAGCCGTAGCTGACCGAGATACAATCTATACCACACTTTTTTGCGCCTTCAAGGTCATAAATTCGGTCGCCTATCATGACTGCCTTTGATTTGTCATCAATATTAAGCTGATTTAAAACCTCGCTTATAACCTCGCTTTTATCGGTGCGACGGCCGTCGAGCTCACTGCCGACAATGCAGTTAAAATATTGGCTCAGCTCGAATTTTTCGAGAATTCTGAGGGTGAATACCGTCGGCTTTGAGGTGGCAACTGCAAGGGTCATTCCATTAGCTTTAAGGGCAGAGAGCAACTCCTTAATGCCGTCATAAACTCGGTTTTCAAAAAGACCGATGGTCGAAAAGCGCTCTCTGTAGGCTTCGACTGCCTTGTCGCCATCAATATTAAAGGTGCGCTCAAACATCTCTTTTAGTGGTGGGCCGATAAAATCGGTCAGACCATCCTGCTCACGCTCAATTCCGAATTTTTTTAACGAATGTTGAACGCATTTAGTTATGCCCTCTTTGGGGTCGGTGAGGGTGCCGTCCAGATCAAAAAGTATGTATTTATAAATAGGAATCACTCCGTATTAAAAAATCGCCCCAGTTTGTGGGGCGATTTTGGCTTTTGAGAAAATTACTTAATGGTGATGCTGTCTGCACCGTCAAAATTCTCGGTCATGGGGCAATCATTGCAATCTTCTGCAGTGCAATCAGCGCAATCAAACTCGAAGCAGTTTGCGTTGGCAAGAGCGCGCTTCTTGTTAACATAGCGATAGATGAAATATGCAGCAACAGAAAGAATAGAAATAACGGTCACAACGATGCCGATTATAGCAAATACATTTAGTTTATTGTTTTTCATATTTATACCTCCGATTTTAGTGGCAAGACCACACTTATTAATAAAAGTATAACCTAATTCAATCGGTTTGTCAACCGAGGCGACATCATTATTTTATGCTCATTTAATTTGATTATACTCACTTTGCCCATTCAGGTCGGGTTATCAACGGGCAATCGGTCGAATTCAAGGTGAATTGCTGATTTAGCGAATAGGTCTTGGGCGACTCGCCCGATTGGGTGCATATAGCCGACATTGATTGGCTGGTCATTAGCCCATCCTTGACCGTAACGGTCAAAACAAAGTGGGTCACGGTGGTAGCCGACTTGTTAAGCTCGACACCACAGTTATCAAATATTGCCACAATCATGCGCTTTGAAGCCGACTCTTTAAAGGATAGGGTGTAGGTAAGTCGGATCGTAGCCATGTCGTTCTGTGTGCC
>JAZRMJ010000312.1:0-5408 GCA_045647445.1 Acutalibacteraceae bacterium
CGTCTGAAAGGCTACATGAGCGTAGGCGGCAGCATGCGACTTATTGAATGCATATGAAGCAAACGACAGCATTTCATCAAAAATATCATTAGCATCCTTCTCAGAGATTCCACGATTTACAGCGCCATCACACTCATTATCGCCATAAATAAAACTGCGTCGCTCATTTTCGAGTACGTCATGTTTCTTTTTAGCCATAGCTCGACGAACTAAATCTGCTCTGCCAAGTGAATAACCGGCTAAAAAGCGAAAGACCTCCATAACCTGCTCTTGATAAACAAGCACACCATAGGTAACGCTGAGAATCGGCTCTAATTGAGGAATTCGATACGAAATATTCTGCTTTCTTCTATTCTCAATATATTGAGGAATGCTTTTTACAGGCCCAGGTCTATAAAGCGACGTAACTGCAATCAAATCTTCGATTCTATTTGGCTTTAACTGAGCAAGAACTCGTCTAATACCTGATGATTCAAATTGAAATACACCGTCAGTAGCACCTGACGAAAACATTTTATAGGTTTTTGGGTCATCAAGCGGTATGATTGAAACGTCAAATTCAGGATTTTTAAGCCTAATTAATCTCTGCGCTTCATCAATAACAGTTAGGTTTCTAAGCCCTAAAAAGTCCATTTTAAGCAGACCTAGCTGTTCAATAGCCGTCATCGTGTATTGAGTTACGATTGATTCATCACTCTTTGCAAGAGGTACATAATCTGAAACCTTGTCGCGTGTGATTACTACTGCTGCAGCATGTTTAGATGCATTTCGAGGCATACCCTCAATTTTTCTTGCAACATCTATAATTTTGCGCGCATTTTCATCTTGATTATATTTATCAAGCAGCTGTTTACACTCACTCAAAGCATCGTCTAGCGAGGCGCTGGTTTTAGGTATGAGCTTCACTATAGCATCGCCCTCAGAATATGGTATCCCATAAACTCGTGTTACGTCTCTGATTGATGCACGAGCCGCTAAAGTGTCAAAAGTTATAATCTGTGATACATGGTCAGCACCATATTTTCTTGTAACGTAATCGATAACTTCTTGCCTTCTGTTGCGGCAAAAATCTATATCAAAGTCGGGCATTGTTACTCGCTCAGGGTTAAGAAAACGCTCAAACAACAATTGATATTTAATTGGGTCGATGTCGGTAATACCCATACAGTAGGCGCATAAGCTACCAGCACCACTACCTCTTCCGGGGCCAACAGGAATACCGTTTTTCTTAGAAAAATTAACAAAATCAGCAACAATCAAAAAATAATCAACGTAACCCATCTGGTTGATTATTTTAATTTCATAACCTAATCTCTCTTTGATTTCATCAGTGATATTATTTTTATATCTTCTTAATAATCCTTGCCTGCAAAGGTTAGCGAAATACTCAAGGTGATCAACCTCACCAATATCAAAATGAGGAAGAATAGTGTTACCAAACTCAAATTTTAAGTTGCATTTGTCAGCTATAATCTGAGTGTTACTGATAGCCTGAGGTATATCAGAAAAGAGCTCAAGCATCTGTTGCTCAGATTTTAGATAAAACTCATTAGTTTCAAAACCCACTCCGTTTGGTTCATCAAGGGTTTTGCCGGTATTAATGCAGAGCAAAACTTTGTGAGTATCACTATCAGCGCTATCAATATAATGCACATCATTTGTCGCAACAAGAGGAATACCACTTTCGGCTGATAAACGTTTTAATAAAGGCAAAATTCGGAGCTGTTCAGCATAGCCGTGGTTTTGAACTTCTATATAATAATTGCCATCTCCAAATATTGAGTTGTATTTCTTGGCAATTGTTAACGCTCCCTCATAATCACCACATGATAATGCTCTGGGAACGGAGCCTGCAAGACAAGCTGATAGCGCTATCAATCCCTCACTGTGTTGACTTAGAAGCTCCATATCTACACGTGGTCTATAATAAAAACCCTCAACATTAGCGAGTGAAACCATTTTGATAAGATTTTTATATCCAATTTCATTTTTACATAAAAGAACAAGGTGGTCAGATTCACTATCTAACCCCTTGACCTTATCATGACGAGTTCGACGAGCTACATAAACCTCACAGCCGATAATCGGTTTTATGCCCTCGTCAATACAAGCCTTATAAAATTCTATTGCTCCGTACATTACTCCATGATCAGTTATAGCGATTGCGTTTTGACCTAGTTTTGCAGCAGCACTAACTAATGGCTTGATGCGACATGCACCATCCAGCAAGCTATATTGAGTGTGAACATGAAGATGAACAAAGCTCATGATTTTTCCTTTAATTTTTCATAAATTTCAAGAATATATTTTAGCCTACGATTTACACTTGACTTGCTCATTGAGGCTAACGAAGCCAATTCACTTAGTGAAGCATCGGGATTTTCTAAGCGAAGCGATGCAACAAGCTTCACATCATCAGCAAGATTATCCAGCATTCCCGATTCAATCAATCGGTTGATTGCTTCTTTATGATGCTCACCGACACTATACGTTCTAACGTAATTGGCTGTTTCAAAATTTACGGTGCGATTAAGATGATTCTTATAATCCTTTTCAACTCTAATCTCCATAAGATCAAGGGTTGAAAGTGGAGCACCCATATAAATCATCAAATCCTCAACAAAACCACTGTTTTTAAAATAAACAGTTGCTCTGCCACTTGATTTAAGACTTATCATCGGAGAAAAGCCTGCCTCTACCAAACGGTCGTATAGAGATTTTGCATCATCGTGATTGGCAAGATTAAAGTCAAGACGATAGTTTTGACCTGGGTTTGAAAGCTGACCACAAGCTAGGAATGCGCCTCGGATGTATGCAGAAAGGCAACACTCGTTATTAAGTTCAATCTCTCTGCTGTCTCTCACGTCAAACGGCTCAATTGAATCAACGCTATAAATAAAATTTTTAGATTGATTTATCTCACATAATGTGTAATTTTTTATAAACGAATGCATTGCATGAGTTGCAACATCATGATTTGAACATTTAAAACTAAAGCGACCATCCTTTTTGGTTCTGATGCCAAGCGACATTCCAAACGCTTCTGCACGTCGACAACACCGTTTATTTAAACGATGACTGCATATTTCGGTTTTAACTTCGGAGCTAAACGACATTTTATATTCCTTTCAAACTAAATATGCAATATAACTACTTAATATCACGATGTCTTACAGAAACGTCGTAGCCTTCTTCTAACAGATGGTCATGAATTGCTCGCGCGAAAGATACAGAGCGATGCTGACCACCGGTACAGCCAAAGCCTATGACCAATTGAGTCTTGCCCTCTTTAATATATAGTGGAATCAAGAAGTCAATCAAATCTGTCAATTTACTTAAAAGTGATCTGGCGGTATCATTATTAAACACATACTCATAAACATCAGAATCTAAGCCTGTTTTTTTCTTTAACTCGGGAACGTAAAAAGGATTAGGCAAGCACCTTACATCAAAATTTAAATCTGCAGAATCAAAATTGCCATTTTTGGTGCCATATGATACACACATAATGCTTATTCCTTTATTAGGTTCTGAAAGGAACAAGCGATTTATTTGACTCTTTAGCTCAGATGGCATTATATTTGAGGTATCAATATAATAATCAGATATTATACGAACCGGAGTTATTAAGGTGCGCTCTGTTGCGATTGCATCAACAAGCATGCCGTTGCAGTTATCAAGCAGAGGGTGTTTTCTTCGAGTTTCTTTGTATCGTGATTGCAATACGTGGTCTGAAGCATCAAGGAACAGAACACGGCAATCGATATTCATTTCTTTAAGGTCATTATACGCCTTATTAAGGTCAGCATATAACTCTCCACCTCGAATATCAATACCCAATGCAACATTGTTAGAAACGTTATTTGCTTTAGAAAACAGTCTTATAAAATCCGAAAGCAGCATAGGTGGAACATTATCAATACAATAATATCCGATATCCTCGAGGAACTCCATTGCTTTAGATTTTCCCGATCCAGACATACCGGTTACAATAACAAATTTCACAAATCATCACCTGCAAATTTAATTTCACATTCAAGTAAAACGCCTGTGTTTTGCAAAACAGTTTCTTTTATATGGTTAACAAGTTTTTTAATATCATTGCTGGTAGCATTGCCGATATTAATTATAAAACCTGCATGCTTAGCGCTAACTTGAGCTCCACCAACGGTGTAGCCCTTTAATCCACATTGCTCAATCAACGCACCTGCAAAATGACCTGGTGGACGCAAAAATGCGCTACCTGCGCTTGGATACTCAAGAGGTTGCTTATCACGTCTGCGCTGCATATAATCGGCCATAAGCGACTTAATTGAGTCTTTGTCTGAAGGTTCAAACTCAAACTCAGCATCCAATATAATGTAGTCTCCATTAGAGAAGATGCTGTGTCTATAAGAAAGCTCAAGCTCATCGGTGGTTGCAGTAACAATATTTTCACCGTCATAATATGTGCAATTAACAATTATATCGTTAATCTGACCACCATAAGCACCTGCATTCATGCAGACTGCTCCACCGACAGTACCGGGTATTCCATATAATCTTTCAGCGCCTGATAAAGAATGCTCACACGCAGTAACACAAAGCGAAGCGATGTTGACACCACAATCACAAATAATACGATTATTATCAATCTTAACAGTAGTCATTTTAGAGGTTGAAATGATAACCCCCCTATAACCTGCACTACCAAAGACCATATCGGAGCCATTACCAAGCAACATAAACTTGATATCAAATTGCTTGCATAAATCAACCGATTTTATTAGCTTTTCGCGATTATTAGGGAAAAGCATAACATCGCAATTACCACCTATTTTAAAGGTAGTGTGCCGTGATAATGGTTCATCAAAAACGTAATTGCATTCTATTAATTCAAGCTGGCTGGTTAAGTGATTGTATTCAGGCATATAATATCTCCATTAAAATTTGAGCCAATCATCGTTATTGTCATCATCAGATTGGCCATCATCCATGCCAAGTCGCTTTAGTAGCTCCTTGGCAGCATTATAGCCCATCTTCTTTTGACGGTTATTCATAGCGGCAACCTCGATGATCACAGCAAGATTTCGACCGGGCTTAACAGGAATGGTCAAACTGGGTAGAGTTATGCCGAGAATCTCGGCAGTTTCATTATCAAGGCCCATGCGATCATAAACCTTGTCGGAATCCCACGGCTCCATATTTATAACCATGTCTATTTTTTCGGTCAGCTTAACGGCACCCATACCGAATATTCTTCTTGCGTTAATAATTCCGATGCCTCTGAGCTCAATAAAGTGACGAATGTTATCAGGTGAAGAACCAACAAGGGTTTTGCTTGAAACTCTTCTCATCTCAACTGCATCATCAGCAATAAGACGGTGACCACGTTTAATAAGCTCAATTGCAGTTTCACTCTTACCTAC
>JAZRMJ010000313.1:0-3725 GCA_045647445.1 Acutalibacteraceae bacterium
GTCGGCGGGGTTCAGGCTGTACAGAACGGTGCCGGGCAGCTCGTCCGTCACGTTCAGCGCGTTCAGCGTGCGGGCCAGTGCCACCTCGCCGCCGCCGGGGCCGATGCAGTCAAAGCCGGTGTCGGGACCGAGCTTTTTAAACATGGTGGAGTTGGGATTGCGAATGCAGTTATAATGGAGCTGCATAACCCAGTCGAGCTTTTTGTACTGCTCTGCGCAGAAAATGAGTAGCTCGGTCTTAAAAGCCTGAGCCTCATAATCCGAAACAGCCTCACACTTTAATGCCTTTTGCATTATGCTGTCAGCAATAGAGCTATCGGAATTCACAAAAACCATCTTATCAAGACCGTGGTCACTTGCTCGACAGCCCATTGCATCAAAATATTCCATGCGTGATAAAAGAGCAGCTTTGAGGGATTCAATATCAGTTATTGTAACCCCAGAGACCTCGCTCAGCTTTGCAATATAATCATGCCAGCCGGCCTTGTCGATGTTAAGAGCCTTATCAGGGCGATAGGAGGGAGCAACAACGGTATCAAAAGAGTCATCCTCTTTAATTTTTTTGTGCCACTCAAGGCTATCGATGGGGTCATCAGTGGTGCCTATAAGAGCAACGTTGCTTTGTTTAATAATACCACGCACGCTCATTTCGGGTTTCTTGAGAATTTCACTGGTTAAATTCCAAACCTCTTGAGCTGTCTCGCCGTTTAGCACACCCTCATAACCAAAATAACGGCGCAATTCAAGATGGCACCAATGATACATGGGGTTGCCTATTGCACGGGGCAGAGCCTCAGCAAATTTTTGAAACTTTTCACGGTCAGAGGCGTCACCGGTGATATAATATTCATCAACACCGTTTGAGCGCATCAAACGCCACTTGTAGTGGTCACCTGCGAGCCATGCCTGAGCAAGATTTTCAAAGCGTGCATCCTCATAAATTTCGCGAGGGCTTACGTGGCAATGATAGTCAAATATAGGCATGTCAGCCGAATAATTGTGAAACAGAGCTCGCGCAGTGTCGGTGGTAAGCAAAAAATCCTTGTCCATAAAATGTTTCATGGCGTTATCCTCCAGTTTCAGCATAACTTTAATTGCAGTATATCATGATTTTTATGCAAATAAAATTGCGTATATTGTTTTAAACATTGCGAATGTTGCTAATAAATATATAATATATGTAATGTAGTCTTAAAAACATAGAAATTATTTGCCGTTTTGCAAATAATTCTTGACTTAAAAGGCTGATTGGAATAAAATTGACTAATCAATTAATCTTTTTTGGAGTGATTTAAATGGCAGAAATCAGACCTTTTGGCGCATTGCGTTTTACCGAAGCTGCAGGTGAAATAAGCGAGCTTTGTTGCCCTCCCTACGATATTATCAGCGATGAGCAGAGACTTGCTTATATAGCCAAAAATGAGCATAATATTATTCGCCTTGAGCTTCCCCGTGAGGGCGAAGACCACTACGCTCGTGCCGCCGAGGTTTTGCGTGAGTTTTTAAAGGATGGCACCTTCAAAGAGGATAGCGAGGAGGCTCTCTATATCTACGGCGAGCGTTTCACCGTTGAGGGCAAGGAGTATGAGTTTAAGGGTATAATTGCCCGTGTTCATATTGAAGAGTTTTCAAAGGGTATCGTTCTCCCCCATGAGTGGACTCTTTCTAAGGCAAAGGCTGATCGCTTCAACCTTATGGATGCCACCATGTGCAACTTCAGCCAAATCTATTCACTTTATAACGACGATAACGGCGTAACCTCAAACGATATTGAGCGCCTTAGTGCTGGTGAGCCGGTATATCGCTTTACCGATGCTGACGAGGTCACCCACAGCCTTTGGATTGTGACCGACAAGGAAGAGTGCGAGTCACTTTGCAAGCAGTTTGCTGCTCGCAAGCTCTTTATTGCAGACGGCCACCATCGCTACGAAACCTCTCTCAACTTCCGTAACCATCTTCGTGAGCAGGGCAGAGCAGTAGAGGGCGATGCTTGTGATTATGTTATGATGATGCTTGTCGCAATGGAGAGCGACGGTCTTGTAGTGTTCCCCACCCATCGCATTGTTCGTGGTGTTGAGGGTTACGATAAGGATAGCGTCCTTTCAGCTTGCAAGGATAGCTTCGAGATAGTCGCAATGAGTGGAGCAGATAAGATGCTGCCCACCCTCAAAGCTGCCTACGATGCCGACAAGACTGCTGTTGCTTACTACACCGGTGGCGATGAGTGGTATATGCTCACCCTTAATGATCGCACCGAGCTTGATCGCATTTGCGAGGGCTCAAGCGAAGCGCTCAAGGGTCTTGATGTTAATGTGCTTCACACCCTTGTGCTCGAGCGTGCTATGGGTATCGATAAGGAGAATATGAGCAATCAAATTAACCTGACCTACACCCGTGATGTCGCTCAGGCTGTCGAAGCAGTTGATTCAGGCGAAGCAAATTGCTGCTTTATCATGAACCCCACCCGTGTCAGCGAAATCAGAGATGTTGCTGCAGCAGGCGAGAAGATGCCCCAAAAATCAACCTACTTCTATCCCAAGCTTATCACCGGTCTTGTAATGAATAAGTTTGGCGAAATCTAATTTATAAACTTAAAGAACCTGTTTTCGAGCTCGAAAACAGGTTCTTTTTTTGATGGTTATTATTCTTTAGGCAGCATAAAGTCGTCATCAAAAGTGGTGCTGTTATCAGCTGTTTGTGTAGCCTTTGCAGCCTTAACTTTGCTCTTGCTGAGCAAAACTATAAGCATCACAGCCAGAGCCACAACTGCACCCGACAGCAGTATCACAGCAAACAAACCAACCTTGCCGAAGGTCGAATCATAGCGCTCAATAATCGGCTTTGTAGTGGTAGGATTTTTGTTTGAGTCATCCTTTTTATCAGCAGTTATGCCGATAAATCTCTGCAGAGTACCCTCAGCGCTGTCATAAAGATAAAACTGACCCTCACTCTTTGAGTTAAAAAGATATAAAAGGTAAAACTCATCTTGCTCATCACATACCCATGCACCATAAGCTGTTTCGCCTATAGTTACCTCAGAGGCAGTGAAACCGTCGGGTAGCTTTAGCGAATCGGGTTTAGCCAGCACTATATAGCTTTGACTATTCATATTAAGGGTCATATAAGGCTGATAACTGATATCGGCGCTGTTATAGATGTAAAAGCTTTCGTTACCATCCTCGTCAGCAAGGCGAATCATGGTTATCTTGCCCGATTTGTCGGTAACAGCCATAACCTCGTTGTTGCCAAGCTTTGTAACGGTAGCAGTGAAGCCCTCAGGTATTTTAACCTTTGAGAAATCCTCAATAACGGTCATCTTAACACCGTCAACAAATACAAAGGTATCTTGATTTACAGGCTCCTGACTGCTAACGGGTGGTCTCGAGCTTTGAGAGGGCTGAGAGGGAGTTGATTGATGCCCGGCTGCAGCTCGTTTAATGGTTATGGTGTAAACCTTTTTGCTGCCGTTTTGAGCAGTTACGGTAACCTTGCGTGTGTTGTCTCCAACCTTGAGGGTAGCGCTGCCACTGACCTGATAGGTTGCCGTAGAATCCTCAACAGCAGGGGTCAGGTACATCGTAGTAGTTGTGTTAGGCACATTGACCGTGTAGTTGAGCACATTCTTCGAAAAAGCAGGGGATAGGGTGCCGCTCGACAGCTTAAGGCTTTTAAGGTTATTGTTTGATGAGAGCGGCTTTTCGACAACTATTGAAACAGAGGATGAA
>JAZRMJ010000314.1:0-1453 GCA_045647445.1 Acutalibacteraceae bacterium
CCGACCTTAAGATTCATGCCCGGGAACATACGATTGATAAGGCTTGTTTTGCCAACACCTGAGTTGCCGGTGAGCACGCTGATACCTTCACCGAAGGAGGCTTTTAGCTCATTTATCCCCTCTCCTGTTAGACAAGAAACGGTATAAACCTCAAAGCCGACCTGACGATAGATTCTCTCAAACTCAGAAAAATCCCCCATATCGCACTTGTTAAAGACAATAACAGGCTCAATACCCTTCGCTTCACAGCGACAGATAAGCTTATCGATTATAAGGGTGTTGGGTGCAGGTGAGGTGAAGGATGAAATAATATAAAGACGGTCAACGTTGGCTACGGGTGGTCTTATAAGTGCGCTTTTACGGTCAACGATGTTTTCGAGCACTGCTCCACCCTGCTCAAGCTGAATTACGGCGTTATCCCCAACAAGGGGGGTAACGCCGTTTTTTCTCATTATTCCTCGCGCACGGGTTTCATGAAGGCTATTGCCGTCATCAACATAATAAAAGCCTGAAAGGGCTTTTATTATTCTTCCTTTTATAAGTTCGCTCATTATATCCTCAGCTTAAAGTATAGGTTTTTACAAGCACAGGGGCTTCACTATCTCTCTCAAAGCTCCACTCCTGATAGTTTTGATTATCAATTTTAACCATAACGGTGCCACTGTCTTTATTGGTTGTAAAGGTGAAGGTGTAAACCGTTTTATCGTCATTAGGTGTGGGATTGATGGGGGTTGCATTATCAATCATTGCACTTATGGTCATCGTGTCGGAGTTATAACCTTCGGGCAGGTTAACCTCAATCTTAACAGTATAACCTGTTGGCAGAGGAACCTCACCGGTGCTGATTACAAGGTCAACCTTGCTATCTATAACGAGCGTTTGACCTTCATCAACGCTTTGGCTGACAACGAAGCCTTTTGTCACCTTGCTGTCGACCTCTGTTACGTTACCGAGCTTTAAGCCTGCTTTGTTTAATTTCTTTTCGGCATCTTCTTTAGACATGCCAAGCACACCCGGAACCTTAACTTTTAGTTGCTCTGCGCCCTTGCTGACGATAATGGTAACCTTTGTGCCATCGGTCACGGGTGAGCCACGTTTAGGCTCGGTTCTGATGACGGTGCCTGAGGCTATTTGAGCATGATGCTCATACTTAACAACAAACTCGAGCTCAAAGGCTTCAATAATATTGATTGCCTCTGCTTCCGGCTTTGTGTATACATCAGGGAGAAATTCGGGTTTCTTGCCTAAGCTAACAACAACGCCTACAGTAAGGTCTTTGCGCAGGAATTTGCCCTCTTCTTTATCTTGAGATACAACTACGCCCTCGGGAACGGTTTCGCTGAAGACATAGTCTTCAATAATTATTCTGATAGACTTATATTTAGCGGCTGAATCCTCATAGTCAAAGCCTACAAGCTGTGGGCATTTTACGAAGTCGGATCGTAGCCATGTC